>CALGTP010000844.1 GCA_937902105.1 uncultured Actinomycetes bacterium | reverse complement strand
GATAGTTGCATAAAAGCCGCGGAACGGCAGCATAGAGAGGGTAGTGTGGTGAGCTGAGTACTGGCGAGTACCATGCTCAGTACGAGCGGGGCTCAGGCTGGGTCTGGACCGGCGGGCTGGAAGCCCGGCAGGGCGTGGCTACCCAGGACTGGGGCTCCCCCCGATACTACCCTGAAACAAAACAGTAAACGAGAGTTCCACCAACGCCGAGTTCGGAGCTGGGGCTCAACACACTGATCAGTGAACGGCCTTAGCGTCGTTCTTGGAGTTGATCAAGCGTTGATCATGGCAAGGAACGGGAGTCTCACTCTCATCGCCGAGTTACCGATTCTGCAGAACTTGGTGGAAGATGAGGTGATCAAGTTTGTGAATAAGTGGCGAAATACCTTCGGTCGGCAGACGGCTGGACCAGATACCCAGTTGCTCTTCAGGCAGAATGCTATTGCAGCAAATTTGCTTGTGCCGCTCAGGACTTTCTTAGCAGCGTCGTTCACTAATGGCGACGAGGTTCACAGAACTCAACGAGCAATGGAGCTGACGTCTTACCCACCGCTGCAGGTGAATGCTAACGCGACCCAGTACAAGGCTTGGGCAGAGCGCAGCATGGCAGTCGATGACCAGCTCCTGCGAGAGTTGGAGCAGTATTACCGCCGCGCGGGGACGGATTCATTGTTGAAGACGCTGCAGGCGGCCTGCACCTTCCCGACAAAGGCGACCGTCAGGTCGTACAGTGACGCTCTGACGGCCTACGCTACAAAGGTGTCGAAGGCACTCGTGGATTGCTGCCCGGTAAATGGAGAGCAAACGATCGAAGCAGCAATGGGAAATGAACCGCACAAGGCGTACGTGAAGGCTATCATCCTGGGCTTTCCGGAACAGCAACGACGGAGTTGGCAAACGGCGTTTGATACGAACGAGTATCCTACTGTCCAATCGCTGCTACGCGCGATCATGCAAGAGAGCACTCGGATCCATTCACATTCTGACAAGTTGCAGGAGCAGACGGATTTCGAGGCACGAGAGCCACGCCATGCTGGCAGCAAGAACGAGGGTGGCGGACGCGGCAGCGGAAAATGGAGCAGGAAGGGCGGAAAATCGAAGGGCCGAGGAGGTGGTAAGTCGGCCGATGTGGAACCGTACTTCCAAGGAAGGTGTGACAACTGCGGTGCCCACGGTCACAAAGCAGTTAGCTGTCGCCAGCCAGTGCGCCAGACGTGGCAGACGGGGCATGACGTGCGTGGGGGAAAGAAAGACTCATCACGCGATTATGTGAAGGGCAAGAGCGGCAAGAAAGGATTCGGCCAGAGAAAAGGTGAGAAATCTGGCAAGAAGGGCAAGAAGGGCAAGTTCGGACGCGATGCAAGCGATGGCGCGTCCGCAGAAATGCCGACAGTCGCGGCGGCAATGCAGCCTGGCGCGTTGTTAGAATACGGCCGGGACGGCGACAGCTACGAGGCAGTGTTTGGCGACGCTGAGTCGACTCTGCACACCGGCGGCGGGCAAGCAACATACCCGCGCTGGACTACATATGGCAACTACGATGCCGGCGGCTGGCACGACTCGCCGCACGAGTGTGACGAGTGGGGCGACGAATGGTATAGTGAATCTGCGCAAGGGAAGGCGTGGCACGCCGACGGGTCGCACGAGGAGCCCAGAGCTTGGCAGCATGGTAGTGACTGGCACGACAGCGGCAGCTGGGCGTGGTACTGACGGTGCGAGCCCGGGTCGGGCGGCCGAAGAGACGAGCATCCCGACTGCGGGATCACATGGTGCGGCGGTGTACTCGCTGAGAGCAAGCAGCGGGCGGCGCACAACATCAGCACAGAGCGCAGCAGGCAGGGGCCGACGCCTGGCGCAGGACCAGAGCGGAGCGGGCAGAGGCCGGCGCTGGGCGAGAAATCAGAGCGCAGCGGGCAGAGGCCGGCGCTTGGAGCAGAACCACAGCGCAGCAGGCAGGGGCCGACGCCTGGCGCAGGACCAGAGCGGAGCGGGCAGAG
>CALGTP010000843.1 GCA_937902105.1 uncultured Actinomycetes bacterium | reverse complement strand
CGAGGCACGCTGGTATAGCCTGCGAAATCCTGTCCGCTTTCCTCGCAGATAGCTGCCGCCCAGGCTAGTCCGACCTCAGAGCACTCACGCGTCTCCGTTGATTCAACACGCACTAGTTTGCCGTGCGCGAATGATGGTGCCACGCTCTTCCCGATGCGCGCCATAGCAGCGAGTGTCCTACCGGCGAGCCCTTGGTGCTGCGGGTCGAACATCTCTTCTAGCCTCTTTGACCCGCCCCCATGATTGACCTTAATCGCTTCCTTGATGTGCCATGCCGAGAGGGTAGCCTCCCAGGTCTTGTGGCCACTCTTATCCTTGTATGGAGGTTGAGATTGAATGAGCAGCACCTTGAACCTGTGGCCGCCCTTCGCCCGTCCGTCCTCCTCGTGCTCCATGCACTGTACTGTCCAGCTGCACTTATCCTTGGGCCAATAGTAGGGGGGGCATATTATCTTTGCCTCTATGCCTATCAGGTACTCTGCTAACCCGGCGTTGCTAACTTCTCCGAGCGTCCTTTTGCCTGCATCCTTCCAACTCTGCGGCAGTGATGCATAGGGTTCAGGCCGATCATGAACAAATACTGACTCCTTGAGCTTGCGCAGGGTTACGTTGTTGATGTTGCTCGATGAGTCGTAGTCGCTCCCCGCTGATTGGTCTGAGCTTGATGCATGCACGCCTTCTCCGTTGTCCCCGCTGTCCCCGGTATTAGGGGTGGGGTGCATGGTAGCTGGGAGGCGCATGAGGTCGTTCAAAGTCCATTCCGTGTTGCATGGGACAGAGTTACTTTTGATTCTCTCAGTGATGTCGGCGATGGTGGCGTTGGGCATGTCGTGATATAACGAGAGTGTTTCCAATTGGGCTGCGTTGTCATTGCGGCCGCGCACTCGTTGGTCGACTGTGCGAAACGGGAAGAAGGTTTCATCGAACTCTGCATGAATGGTGCTGAAAACTCGGTGTAGACGCGGGCTGTAGGCGATGTATGCGCGGCGGCCGTATGCATTACCGCACCCCACGTAAACGCATTTTTCTCCGCGAGGGGCAAGTTTGTGATGCTCGACCAGATCCTTTCCCCGATGTACCACCATAGCACATCCGAAGGGACGGAAGAAACTCAAATCAGGATGCACTCCCTTGGAGAGGTAGAACGGGCTCTGGTTGTTCAGTGCGGTGTGCGGCGTGCAATTGTACACGTCTGTGGCGAGGATGGCTGCTGCGCCCCAGAACTCTGGTGGTAGTTGAGATTGCAGCAGCGTGGTGCGGAGCATGCGACCGATTCTGTCTACCATTTTCTCAGCCATGCCATTTGCGCTCTGTTCGTGCGCGTTAGAGTGACGGACGATGGTGCCGGGATATTTTGCCAGTACCGTGCGGAATGCCTGTGAGTCATATTCTCCTGCACCGTCACACATTAGGACTTTGGGTCGCTGTGCTGAATCAAATCGAGCCATGAGCTTGTCGAGTATGGCGGGAAACTCGTCCTTCTTCTCGTGCAAGAATGTGTGCGCGAATCGAGTTTTCCGGACCACGAATATTGTGCAATACCGCATGCCGCCAATCGTGGGTATCGAGGTCATGTCAATGAGGTCGAAACTCATATCAAATGGGTCGGAGCCCGTGGCTGCGGGCGCCGCGGGCGATCTTATGATGTTCGCATGCTGGCATATCTGACACTTCCAATCGTCAGCCTTCAGACCCTTGGCTATGCCGCGCGCACCGGAGTTGGAGAGAAT
>CALGTP010000842.1 GCA_937902105.1 uncultured Actinomycetes bacterium | reverse complement strand
GATATCAAGATACACAGCCTATATCGCAGGAGCTGTTGAAGGAACTTGTTCTCGATGTAAGCAGATGTAAGCTGTATATCTTGCAGATTCTGCAAGTTGCATGTGAGCAGTCTGGCCTTCTACTATTGCGTGCGAGCATTTTCCAGGACGCCTATGCGAAATCTGGCAACACCGGCAATGGAGGAGGACAGGACTTATCTTCTAAGATATGCACGTGAGAACTTCTGGTGGTCCTTCTGTTGCCTTTTGCACGCATGATCTAGGCAAGCTCTAGTGTCTGCAGGTTGCTTTTGAGAGTTTCTGTTTCCTACTGTAATAAATCTGAGAAAGATCTCCCAGCTATCTGTCATCTTGTAGATTCTGCAAGTTGCGTGAGAGCAGTCTTGCCTCCTTCTCTCTTCGTAAGAAAATGTTAGCTTCAGACACCTTCTCTGTAGCTGACTTGGCTCGAATTGGTTCGTGAAGTTGCGCGTCAGCAACACGCTCCAGTATGAAACGGCCGGCGGCCGTGAAAAAAACGAGTCAGAAGACTTCGGCGCCGCCTGCGTTCAGGCTCGTGAACCGACAGGCTTGGCAGATGGTCTTCGCTTCGCCGAGAGAAGCGAACAGCGCTTGTCGAGAGCTGACGAAGTATAATCAGGCAAGCGCATTCTGCAAGGCGGGCACTTTTCCAATGTCACGCGACAAGCGGGTCTTGCTCCAATGGCACATGCCTGTTAAGCACTGGACCGTGCATCTGTACTTTTGCAAGCACGGGGAGATGCGGAATAAGTTCGGACCGGGTGGCATGAGCTGGATTCTGGAGCCATGTGTGGAAGAGGATCAAGCAATTGTTCCAAGGCCAGAGACGTACGCATTCGACAAGTGTCAGATTTGGTCAGGCGCAGCTCGCGCTCACCTCGAAGAAGAAGGCTATGTGATAGCAGCCGGCTATGTGCCGACTTCTCTCACGACAGCAGCATATCTGGATGTGGACAAACATTTGACCGAAGTGCTGCAGGCATTCAAACTACCGGCGGTGCAAGCAATGAAAGACATATCCAAAGTCCCTCCGCAATCCTGGACTTATGTTGCGACAAGGAACCCGCCCAGCTTCAATCCCTTTGCGGCTGAACAAGCCTGGGGTGTCTCCACGAGCATTGGCTATATGCGCAGCCTTGGCAGTGGCCAAACACTATCGCCGAAAGTGATGTGCAAGCACCAGTCCGTCGTCAGCTGTCAGCTTTATGCGAAAACTCTCATTGGCCATTTGCTGGACTTGGATCCGGAAGCCTTATGTTGGCAACGGGAGTGCGTGAGCGTGAAAACCGTTGACAGCGGCGTTGCTCCACTGCACAGAGACACCTATGATGATGGACGTCTACAGGCAGTTGTGATGTTGTCAAATGGCAGCGTGGTTGGATGCCCCAGGTCGCACAGCTTACCATCTGCATTGAGCGACTTGCAGGGCGGTTCGCATTATCATAACACCGCCAACTTCCAAGCACTTGTAGCGAGCAACACGCCACATGTCGAAATGGATTTGATAGCTGGAGACGTCTACATCTTCAAGGGTGGATCGTTTGTGCACGGATGCCCAGTTGCTAAATCCGAGGAAGATGTCAGAATGGTGACGTATGCTTCGTTTTGGCCCCCTGGCACGAGGCGAGGCAATGATCATTCAGTTGGCAAGTGCGAGTGTTCGCGCCACTGTGGCGTGAAGTAGATATCGCGAAGTTCATCAGTTGAGC
>CALGTP010000841.1 GCA_937902105.1 uncultured Actinomycetes bacterium | reverse complement strand
TCAACACAGAGTTCGGCGATTGGTTCAATAGTTGAATCGCGAAATGGATTTTGAAAATACGGAATGCTAAAGCGACGTTTTTGTGTCATCGGCACGACGCGGTGTATCGCAGCGCGGTACTGATCATTGGTCCACGCTTGCATGCAGTCGCCTAAGTTGATGACGATTGTTCCCTCTGTCGGTGGTACATCGATCCATCCGTGATCGCGCGATTCGGCTTGAAGTCCGCCTGTGTTGTCTTGAAGTAACAAGGTGATAGTTCCTGGATCAGTGTGGTAGCCCAATGCTGTCTCGCCGAGATCAGCAAGACCAGAACGTTCGTGCTCTGGGACTGGGTCGCTCATGGGATACTGGTTGAGACGCACCATGCTGCCGTGCCGACTGCCCATCATCTTTTGGCGTGACTCCTCGGAGAGGTTGAGTGCTTGGTGGATGAGTCCCAAAGTCCGATCAGCAAGTGCACTGAACTCGTCGAACAACTCGCTCATCGTCTCGCGAAATCCAGGCAAGTCGCGGGGCCAACGATTTCGTGCGTCAATGGCAGAGACAGTGGGATCAAGGTAGTCAAATACCTCTTTGTTATCGCGTTTGCGCTTTGTGAGTTCACGGTCGTAGTAACCCATGGGATTGTCAAGGTCACGCATGATGTCAGTCTTGATGGAGCGGTCGGCGTCAAAGAAAACTTCAGTGTGTCGCCATGTGCGAGCGATGAGGTCATCAAGACCGTGCCCAGATAAAAGGAAGAAGCCATGATCGCGGCAGGCAGCATCAAGGGCCTCCAAGGACGTGGCGGTTGGGGAAGAGATATCAATGGTCGGAACTAAGAGCACACCTCATGTTGGCACAAGTCCTCGTTGAGGTAAACCTTGAACTTGACTTTGTTCGATGTTCTGCCGTGAAGGCCCTTTCGTCTATGGAAATCAAACCCCAATGGGCAATAATGAAAGGGTGATTAACCACTATCTTTCCGCCCGTGCCGAACTTGATACTCCAGGTTCACCCTTTGCCACAATCATCAGCGACGTTCGCGGGGCTCCCGTGAGGGTGTTTGCCTCGGCTCCTGCGAATCTGCGGATGCTGTGGGAATCGACCGTGGCTCATGGCGATAAGGATTATCTCGTGTACGAGGATGAGCGCTATACCTACGCCGAAATCCACGCACAGGTGCGCAAGTTTGCACATTATTTGACTTCCCAAGGAGTCGGCCGCCATAGTCGTGTGGCCTTGGCAATGCGCAATTATCCCGAGTGGGTTGTCGGCTATTGGGCGACTGTCTCAATCGGTGCCGCCGTTGTCGGTATGAATGCATGGTGGACGGCTCCCGAAATGGAATATGCACTCAATGACAGTCAGCCCGCAGTGCTCGTCGCCGACGATGAGCGCCTCGAACGCCTTTCTCACATCGCGGGGTTGAAGCCCATCCATGTGATCGCAGTTCGTTCTGATCGTGACTTGCCTGCCGATGGGGTTCGTTGGGCAGATGTGATGTCAGGTACGGATCCCGGTTCCTTGCCTGTCGTTGAATTTGATACTGATGATGATGCGACGATCTTTTACACCTCGGGTACAACTGGATTCCCTAAAGGTGCGCAACTCACTCATCGCGGTTCCATCGCCAATATTTACAATATTGTTGTGATGACAACAGCCGTGGCGATGTCTGAACAAAAAGCTATTGCTGCTGGTGATATTCCAGCTCCAACTGGTCCTGCTCCTGTTGCACTGCCGCCGTCGTTCATGGCACCGACGCCACTATTTCACGTCACGGCGTGCAACTGTATTTTGCACCCGGCAACGGCGAGTGGAGCGAAAGTCGTTTTGATGTACAAGTGGGAGGCGGGTCGTGCTCTCGAACTCATCGAGCGTGAGCGGGTGACTAACTTTTCTGGCGTGCCGACAATGAGCCGCGAAATGTTGTTACATCCCGACTGGTCAAAGCGCGATACCTCATCGATGATCGGGATGGGCGGCGGTGGGGCAGCCTTGCAGCCTGACCTTGTGCACAAGATTGCTGGAGCTTTGAAGGGTGGTCAGCCCTCAACTGGTTACGGCATGACCGAAACTCATGGAATCATCACCGCCAACTCGGCGCGTTGGTTTATTGCCAAGCCTGAATCATGTGGTCCATTAGTGCCGACGCTTGAAGGCAAACTGGTTGACGAAGATGGTAACGATCTGCCGCGTGACCCCAACACAGTTGGCGTTCTGTGTGTACGTGGTTCGGTCGTCATTAAGGGTTATCTCAATCGTGCTGAGGCCACCGCCGACAGCATTAGAGACGGCTGGTTGAATACTGGAGATATCGCAAGAATTGACGAAGACGGTTTTGTCTACATTGTGGACCGCGCCAAAGACATGGTGATTCGTGGTGGCGAAAATGTGTACTGCAGCGAAGTTGAAACGGCGATTTATAACCACGATGCAATTGCTGAAGCCTGTGTATTCGGCATTCCCGATGATCGACTCGGCGAAGTGGTAGCCGCCGTCATTGTGTTACGTCCTGGACGATCAATGAGCGATGTCGAACTGCGAGATTTCTTGACCGGCAAGATCGCCAGTTTCAAGATCCCATCAAAGATTTGGTTCCGTGATGAACCGATTCCTCGTAACGCCAGTGGCAAGTTTTTGAAGCGTGAACTCCGCAAGGAAATTACTGGCGAATAGGTTTTGACCTAGTGCTACCGAAGACTCACTCGCCGATATCTACAATTCCGCAGACATCTGTGGTGTAGGCATCAAGAACCTCTCCAGCTTTGATTAGTTCTGGGTTGAACATTTGGCCCATCATAGTCGAGAAGGCCTCGGGATCATTTTGATCCAACTTTGCCATTTTCTCAAGCAACGGGGTATACGTCTCGATCGCCTGTTGTAATTCAGCGGTAGGTGCCACTTTCGCCAAGTCCTCGAGAACCGTCAGCATTTCTAACATTCCCTGCGGACTTGTATCGTCGCCTGAAGTTTGGTTATCCAAGGAGACTATTTTGGCGCAAAATGCTTCGTCGCTGAGTCGCGTACTGCTATTGCCACCCATGGCATCGCCTCCGCCTCCACAAGAAATGGTGACGATTGAAAGTGCCAAGGCTGCAACGAAAAAACGGAAGGAAGTAGTGCGCACCATCTCAGCCTAAAGAATAAGTGACAAAAAAGCAAGTTTTAGTTGGTGGTGTTCTAGTGTTTAACCCTTGTGAGTATTAAACCGAACGCCGCCTTCTCTATCGCCCTTGACTGTCAACTAGATAATGTTCCAGGCACTCTTGGGCGCTTATGCACTGCAATCGGAGAAGCTGGTGGAAACATCGGTGCACTTGATGGTTTTGATGTTCGGGGTCCGGTTCTTCGCCGAAGTTTGGTAGTTCTGTGTCGTGATGAAGAGCATCAAGTTCGCATTGTTGAAGCCGTACGCAAGCTCTCGGGCGTGACTCTTCTTGATTGGTGGGACCGTACCTTCAAGATGCACGAGGCTGGCAAGATTGAAGTTCTCTCAACTGTTCCCGTCAATGACCGTGATGATTTGTCAATGGCCTACACCCCAGGCGTGGCTCGGATATGCACCGCCATTGAAAAAGATCCTGGCTTATCGCACGATTACACCATTCGTAAGAACTCAGTAGCGATTGTGAGTAACGGCACCGCTGTCTTGGGCTTAGGCGATATCGGTCCCGAAGGCGCGATGCCCGTGATGGAAGGTAAAGCCTTGCTGTTTAAAGAGTTCGGTGGCATTGATGGTTTTCCGATTTGCATTAATGCTCGAACTGCCGATGAAGTCGTGGACTTTGTTCAACGAATTGCCCCGACCTTTGGTGGCATCAACCTGGAAGACATCAAGGCGCCAGAATGTTTTGAGATTGAAGAGCGTTTGCGCGCCAGTCTTGATATTCCCGTCTTTCATGATGATCAACACGGCACCGCTGTCGTGACTTTGGCGGCGTTATGGAATTCACTCAAGATCACGGGCAAGAAGATGGAAGATCTCACCGTCGTCATTGCGGGAGTAGGCGCCGCTGGTGTGGCGATCGGAAAGATTTTGTTGAATGCTGGTGTGGGCGACGTCATCGGTTGCGACCGCGTTGGCGCCATCTACTCAGGTCGAAGTGAGATGAACTCAGCGAAAGAATGGTTTGCCAATAACACCAACCGTTCGCGTCGCATGGGAACGATCAGTGAGATGATGAAGGGCTCAGACGTCTTTGTAGGCGTGAGTGGACCTGACCTGATTACAGCTGCTGATGTTCGCTCAATGGCCAAAAACCCGATCGTGTTTGCGATGGCTAACCCCAATCCTGAAATCCGTCCCGAGCAATGTGATGGTCTGGCGGCCGTGATGGCGACTGGTCGTAGTGACTATCCGAATCAAATCAACAATGTTTTGGCCTTCCCAGGAATCTTCAGAGGTGCTCTAGATGCTCACGCAACTGACATCACCGAAGGAATGAAGTTAGCTGCGGCAATTGCGATTGCCGATTCAGTGTCCGATGCAGACCTCAAGCCTGAGTTCGTCGTTCCCTCAGTGTTTGATCGCACGATTGTTGAACGGGTTGCTCCGGCCGTTGCTGCTGCCGCGGTTAAAGACGGAGTCATTCGCAAACGCTGAGCGAAACAATCCTGCAGCCTGCCAAAGGCGCCGTTTAACAGGCAATTTTGAGGGAAGCGGTGCGCAAGAAGTTTGTTTAACATCGTTACATATAGATTCAGTTTCGGGCTATATTGAGTTGATGAACCCATCGCCTCGGTATTCAAGGATTTCTCTCCTACTTGCTTGCGGATTGGCCTTCGCGGCGTGCAGTTCGAGCGACTCCGCTTCCGATCAACCGGTCAGCACTGAGTCGCCAACCACCGTTGCGCAGACAACGACAACGCTTGCGGCAGATTCCGATGCATGTGAAAATGCCCCTCGGAATCCGTTCTTCGCCGATAGCCCTGCTCCGATCGGTCACATTGACGCCTCTCAATCAAACGGTTCGCCGACTGCTGGTCCGCGCGACTCAACGCAGACGTTGACACCAGCCGATTTGCAGTATGTACACCTCGGACCTGGTCATGCTGGGTTAGCTATCTCATCAAAGTATCCCGATGGTTCGCGTGTGATCTGGAGTAACGGAGCTGACCGCATTAGCAAAATTGATGCGAAAACTTTTGAGTTACTTGCAGAGTTGCCACGGCCAGATAAAGAGTTGTTGTCCAGCGATGAAGCCGATGCCAACATCGCTCTGATGGATCAACAGTCGGGCAGCGAGTTGGCGCTCACGGGTTTAGGATTCGGTGCGAAATATCTGCTTGGTTTGACAGGTATTTACTACGCGCTTGATGTTGACAACACATTGTTTATCGGTGGGGAGGATTCGGTTCTCGCATACCAAGATCAAACGGTTGGTGATCCGCGTTCACCCATCGTTCTGCGTGACGAGTGGAAGCGCCCCGCTGAAATCACGGGTGGGTTCGTTGGTGTGAATATGACATTTGATGGCAAGTTGGTCGTCGTGACCGATGAAGGCTGGATTGTCGTTCTTGATCGCGATTTTTCTGACTATGTTGCTATTGCTTTGCCCGGTCAGGAGGCTGCCACGGCTCATAACGCAGAGGTTGTCGCCAGTGGAGTGACCCTCGCTAGCGCAAGTTGGGTGCGCAACTCAATCGCCGTTGACGACCAAGGTGGCATCTACGCGGTGTCGCTCAATGAGATGCACAAAGTTGTGTGGGATGGGATAAAACTTTCAACATCGCCAGCGGATGGGGCTTGGTCGGCGCCTTATTCCAATAGTGCTGGCAAGGGAAGTGGCGCCACTCCAGCCTTGATGGGCTATTGCGATGATCGCTTCGTCGTTATTACCGACGGTGATGAACAGATGAATGTTGTGTTGTTCTGGAGAGATGGTGTTCCGCAGGGCTGGGAACAGATTGAAGGCACATTGTCTCCACAGATTGCTGGTCAAGCACTCGTGACGATGGGGGACCCAAAACTGACAGCAGTTCAAAGTGAGCAGGGTGTTGTGGTTGGTGGATATGGGGCGCTTGTCGTCAACAACGACTCGCCAACTATTCCCGACGGTTATCCAGCCAAAGCCGCTCGACTTCTTGTTTCATATTCGGGTGCCGATCCAGCCTTCGCTCCGCACGGTATGCAGAAATTCGCATGGGATCCAATAGCACGTGTGTTTGAGTCAGCCTGGATTAATCAGCAAGCATCTTCGGCCAACGCTGTGCCTTTGGTCAGTCTTGGATCAAACACCTTGTACACAGTCGGTGGCCGTGACGGCAAGTGGGCCTTAGAAGGTATTGATTGGACAACTGGTGAATCTGTTCTGACGTGGATCACTGGTAGTTCGCGTTATAACACTGTGTTTGCTGGACTCTTTATTGACGATGAGGGGCACATCTTGCATGGGACAGCATTTGGCATGGTCCGCTATCCAGCGAGTTAAGTTGGGTCACTCGATGAGCGATTGGCGTCCCTGCGGAGTTGCATAAGCAAGCAACGCCAACTTGACGCCGATACGAATTCGACGCGTGCGTTCATCAGTATTGATGAGCCCCATGGCCCAGAATCGGGAGGCCGAATAAATGACTGCTTCAAAGGTGGTGGTGATGTCGGCAAGATCGGCGTCACTAGAAAGTTCGCCTTGAATTTGCGCTTGTTGTAAGAAAGGAGCGATGCCATCGGAGGCATGATGCTCAATGAAAAACTCGCGGGGGTTCGCATCGTCGCTCATCACGGCAAGTAAAAGCGATGGAGTCATCGCCTGAAAAGCCATGTTGCTGATGCTGACTGCACTTTGGCAGATTTGCCCCAGAGACATGCTTGGTTGAAGTGAACCGACGATAGGGGTGATCTCGGCTAGCACTTGATCAAGTGCTGCACGAACGATTGCCTCGCGAGTTTCGAATAAGTTGTACAGCGTCGTGACGCTGACCCCAACCTTTTCGGCGAGTGCCCGCATCGAGAGGTTTTCCAGTCCACCTTCGTCAATCATGACGCGGGCGACTGCGAGGATATTTTGGTGATTAGTCATCCGTCGAGCTCGGCGACCGTCCATATGCGCAAGCCTATCTAGGTGAGTGGCTTCGCTCAGAGAGAACAGTGAACTGAACAATCGGCGCGCGTTATTGGTGGAGCTGGGGGGAATCCAAGGACAGTCCATTTAGTAGGATCATCGTCCCGT
>CALGTP010000840.1 GCA_937902105.1 uncultured Actinomycetes bacterium | reverse complement strand
CGTTGGCAAAAACTACCCAGTCCTTGTGCGGGTGAATGGCTATGAATATGGCCTTGAGGATGGTCTGCGACCAGAGGAGACGGCGCGAGCGGCTGCTTTCATCGAAGAGGCAGGTGCAGATGCGATTCATGTGTCAGCCAACGCACACAATCCCTTCGCCGACTTCACTCAAGGTCCATTGCCAACAGAAGTCGCCCAGTACCGCGATTTTGCGAAAAAGATCAAACAGCATGTGACTATTCCTGTTGTGGCTGTGGGTCGGATGTTGCCAGAAGTGGCCAATGCGATGATTGCCGCTGGGGAATGCGATTTTGTTTCCATGGGCCGCCAATTATTGGCAGACTCAGATTTAGTCATCAAACTTCAGCGCGGTCAATATCGATCTGTGCGACCATGCATAAATTGTTATGTCTGCGTTGAGCAAAACTTTTTTGACGGAAATCCAAAGTGCGCAGTGAATCCCGCTCTATGTAATGAAAGCATTGCAGTGCTCGCACCGATGTTCAAAGCGAAACATATCGTGGTCATTGGTGGCGGACCTGGCGGCATGGAGGCGGCCCGTGTCGCCGCTACTCGCGGCGCCAAAGTCACGCTCATTGAAAAAGGTTCACGACTCGGCGGCACATTGTGGTTTTCGCAATTGACGACCCCAGCCAACGGGCCACTTCTTGATTGGCTGACATTTGAGATCAAGCGACTAGGCGTTGATGTGTTGCTCTCGACAATGGCCACGAGCGAGGTCGTCAAAGCATTGAATCCAGATGAGGTGATTGTGGCTACTGGAGCCCGGCGGGGACTACCAGATGTCCCTGGTGCAGATTTGCCCCACGTTTTGACTGGTGATGCATTGCGCTCCTTGATTGAAGGAGATGACGATGCCAATGTTCAATCTCTCAGTCGCTTGGAGCAAATTTTGATCAGCATTGGTCGCTCCATCGGACTATTACGTAACGCAGCGCGGTTGCGCACCCTCTCCAAGTCGTGGATGCCCGTGGGTAAACGAGTCGTTGTCATTGGTGGGAGTTTGGTCGGACTTGAACTTGCTGAATTTTTGGCGCATCGCCATCGCCTCGTCACGGTTTTGGAGCATGGTCAGCACATGGGACTTCCCATGGCGATGCCGAGGCGTTGGACTGCAGTGAGTACAGCAAACAAACTTGGGGTTGTCTTGATACGTGAGGCATCGGTTATCTCCATCAGTTCAGCAAGTGTTCGTTACCGCAGTGGCGAAGAAGAATTTGAAGTGCTCGCAGACACCGTTGTGGTGGCCTCGGATGTGCATCCTGATTCTTGCGTGGCAGATTCGTTACAGGACTTGTCAGTTCCCGTACACATCATCGGTGATGCCAAGTCAGTCGACTACATCGAAGGTGCCATGCATTCAGCTCATGAGGTGGCCCGTGGACTCTGAGAATGAGGTTCTGACTTTCGCCGATCATGTTCGAGCACGTGCCAATGATGACAATGTGGCGATTCGCTTCGAAGAAATTTCTCTGACTTATCGCCAATGGTGTGTACACGTTGCCGCCCGGGCTGCGCTGTGGCGCAAAGTCTTAGCGCAGAGACCCCGAGACACGCCGCCCCATATCGGTGTTTTGCTGGACAACACACCTGAATTCACGATGTGGCTCGGCGTTGCGGCGGTGACGGGTTCAGTAGTCGTGGGCATTAACCCAACTCGTCGTGGGGTCGAGTTAGCGCGCGATATTGTTCACACCGCCTGTCAGATCGTGATCACTGAAGAACATCAGATGGCATTGCTTGATGGTCTTGATCTCGGCGACGCTAACGGTTCCGTTCTTGTGACTGAGTCACAGAATTATCTTGATCTCGTGGACTCTTACCTGGGTTCAGAACTGCCGTCCGCACAGGATTGTCCAGTTGACCCGGCAGCCACGTTTCTCTTACTCTTCACATCAGGTACTAGCGGTGCTCCGAAAGCTGTGATCACAAGCCACCAGAGGCTGGGTGCCGTAGCGACTTCGATGAAGTCCATCTTGGCACTCACGCAAGAGGACACGACGTACATCTGTATGCCACTCTTTCACTCCAATGCCCTCTTCACGGCGTGGGGTCCCAGTTTGGTGAACGGTACTTGTATTGCTTTACGACGTAAGTTTTCAGCCAGTGAGTTCTTGAGCGATGTACGCAAGTTTGGTGCGACATATTTCAATTATGTCGGCAAACCCTTGGCCTACATTTTGGCCACCCCCGAACAAGATGACGATTCCGACAATCCGTTACAACGAGGTTTCGGAAACGAAGGATCCGAAATGGATTTGGAGCGCTTCGCCGAGCGTTTCGCCTGCAAACTCACTGACGGATATGGTCAGACCGAGGGCGGGGTATCCATCGTTCGTGTTCCAGGAATGCCGCAGGGTTCATTGGGTATTTCTCCTCAGGGCGGAATCACGGTGCGTAGCCCCGACACGGGTGAGGAGTGCCCGCCAGCCAAGTTTGATGGTGATGGCCGTCTGTTGAATGCTGAGGAGGCCACAGGCGAGATCGTTAATTCAGGGCGTGGAACTTTTGAGGGCTATTGGAATAACGTTGAGGCCAATAATGAGCGAATTCGTAATGGTGCCTATTGGACTGGTGACTTGGGTTATCGCGATGCGAATGGTTTTTTCTTTTTTGCTGGTCGTAGTGCCG
>CALGTP010000839.1 GCA_937902105.1 uncultured Actinomycetes bacterium | reverse complement strand
GGTGTGCACAAATCAGAAGAGAACAAACAACATGTGTTTACCAAACACGGTGTGCTGCAACAGCGGTTGCCCGAAGCCAAGACAAGGCAACTAGCGGCCACCTGCATCAAATGATCGCGTTTCCAGCTGCAGCAGGCCTGTGGAGTCTGCGAGAATGCCACAATGTTGTTCTTGCGACATGCGCGACTACTGCCGAAACGCTTAAGCAAGAAGGGCTAGAATCAAGTAACGTTGAAGTCTTGGTGTGTGCAATGTCGTGCCCAATCCACCAGGGAACTTGTCTAAGCCGGCGTTGACAGAGGACAGGCGCCTTGTTTGCACATTGTGCTCGTGTCTTACACATCGGTCCTACCCTCTCGGAGAATAAACAGAACGTTGGAAAATTACATATTCAATCTGTTCAGTGGAGCGCCCCAACAAGCCGATTGAAAACAGTAGCTGGCTGGATACTGTGCCATAACAGAAAGTCCTGAACAGTGCCGGGCTCCCCATGCCCTAGGATTGGACGCGCTTTGTTTATTAATTCATTTATAAACCATAGCAAATGCAACAAAACACTGGAAACCCAAACTGGGTTTCAACGCATTTGAAGTTTGCGAACAGTGTTAAAAACAAAAACAAACAACCATAAGATGTGACCGATCACGCAAACAATGGTGTATCAGGGTACAAACGCCGGGCGACATTCACAGTATACTCCCATACTGGCAGTGAAGTTTTTTGGGTTGCAACCTCATAAACCACATCTAACGGCAAAGAGTCGGTTTCCAACATGGATTTTGGGGACCTCTAGCCTTGAAGTGCCACGACATGCATCGCAGCTGAATAACCGTTCAGCAGAAGCGAGTGTGACTGAAAAAAACAACGAGCTGGGCTGACGGGCATTCACAGAATAGTGCGGCGCCCCTTCAACGTGGGCAAACTGGATGTCTTTGAACGCACAAGCTGCTGCTACCTTGAAGAACGCTAGTGGGTAATCTGCGTGCAAAATCTGTGACCAAAAGCGCCGCACCTCGAGTTGTTGCGGAGTCAAGAATGTCATAGGGTCTGGCGACATGTCAACCTCGAGCATCGCAAGGCCAAGCACCTGAGATTTGAACTGCGCACGCTGAGAGACAGCCCACTTTGCAGTTGAATTGCACACATTATGGCCACTGCCAACAAGACTGCTGATCACATACGGGCTCCACACTGAACGAGTTGGGATACTACTCTTTATGAGTCCATCTGAATTCGAATTTGCAACGGTACACCTCTCAAAAGCCCCAGCGTGGACCCATGCCAAAACCGCAGACATGGCCCACATTAGCAGCGTATGGCCGTCGCAGTGCATACAAATGTGTAACAGCTAAGATCTAGATTGAGCCGAATTGCTGTGGCAATGAGGGAATCGCTCGAGCATGAAATTCCTTTACTCAACTAATAAGTCAACCGCCCACGCAAGTCCGTCACTATAGCAGGTTTAATGTTCTCACTGTAAAATAACGACGCAGCAACATCCCTAAAGAGGCACC
>CALGTP010000838.1 GCA_937902105.1 uncultured Actinomycetes bacterium | reverse complement strand
GCTGCCACCGCCCTGGCCGCGCGCTCCTGCGCTGCCACGCCCCGCCAGTCGGCAGCACCAGCAAGCTGCTCTAGCATCTTCAACACGCGCATCTGCTCAGCCGTCGGCTTCGCTGCCGTGCGGGTGTCAGCACGAGCAGCGGCTACGCACTCGCCCTTGTGCCCGGCCTTCCACGCCTTGGTCTGGCAGCAACAGAGGGAAAGGGTGCGGGTCGGGGAGGCAGAGCGACGGTGAGGCATTTGCGTGTGATTCTGTGTGTGTCTGTGTGGCGCGCGCGTGCGCATGTGCACAGGTGTACGTCACATACACTCACTCACGCATTCAGTCACATTCGTGTTTGTGTGTGCGTTTGAGTAGTCGATGACAGCCTTTATTGCCATGCCCCCCCGTTTTCTGTGACCTGGCAGTCCTTGGAGCAGTAGGTGGCGGTCTTGCATCGAGCGCACACGAGTGGCTTCTGCAGCGCCTTGGAGCAGTTACCGCACAGCGTGGCATTGCTGCTGTCGCTCTCGGCCGCTGCGTCCTCCGTCCTTGGCATCTGGATCTCTAGGCTCCCAGTCAAGAGTCAAGCAGTCGGGCTTGCGATGGGCACACGTCGTAGTTTGTATTGGACGTGAGTTATAATATAATAGGGACACGGGCGTTCCGTGGAACTTTGTCTTGAAACAATGTCCTCTAGAGAAACAATGAACCGCGTGTGAACGGTACGGGGGACAAGAGACTCTCGTCATCGTACGCGAAATAAGCAGCGATCCGACCGGGGAGGGTAGAGCATCAATTTGCCTCGCTCCCAGCACCTATTAGCCCACTGGAGAGTACTGCAGACGGTTGGCCGTGCTTCGATGTGGTCCACCGGAAGGCATTACCCGCGCGGGCGTGCTCGGAGCTTCGGCTGGCAGGCGCGCACGCGGTGGACAATGCAAGGGGACGCCAGCCGGGGGACAGCGTCCAACCCGAACCGCCCAGTACATCCCCCGCAGACGACAACCCGCGGTCCGCCGCGGGGCGCGAATCAAGCAACATGCAGATGCTGTCCGCTGGGCACATCGAAGAAACAGAAATGCTGCAGGATAGTGAGCAGCAAACGAGGGCGCCCTCAACCTCGCTACAGACGCCCGAACGCGCAGTTACAGTGGACGCGCAGCTCTCGCCGCCCATTTTCATGGGTGCTGGGGCGGAAGCGACACCTGCTGCCCGGCAACCGAGGAGGTGCAAGAGTTGCGTCCGAGCATGCTGCCGGATAGTGAGCAGCAAACGCGGGCGTGGCGGGTCATGTTGCGCGGGGAGATGGAGCACGCCATGGCGCAGCACACTCGGTTCATGGAGGAGCAAACACGGACAATAATGTCCGAGATAGCAGGGTCCTTATTGGCGCAAGTCCGCGAGATGTCCGGGGCAATTGGTCAGCGGGTGGATGCGCTCGAGGTCCAAGCGTCGCAGGCAGATGAGCTGGTGGCGCACAGGCTGGCTCCGGCGCAGTTCACCGCCATGGCGCAGCGTCAGGCGAACACGGAAATGCGACTACGCCATGCCTAGGAGCAAGTGAGGGCACAAGAAGAGAGAACGGGTGCACGCAAGATCCACGTGGACAAGGTCGCTGCACAGTTCGAAGCCAAGGTCTGCACGCTTCAGCAGCTCGTAGATATGCAGTCAGGCCGGTTGCGCGAGATGCGAGAACAGCGGATGCACGAGGGAGAAACATTAAGGGATAACGATATCCAGATAGAAGCAGTGAATAGCCTATCTATGAACCAGCAGCCACTGCTCGAGGTCTTGGGCAGAAATGTGCAGGGAATGCAGTGCCTACTGGCTATGGATAGGGATAAACGTGACGCGGAGATCGCGGGCATGCGGGCGAGCATGGAGAAAACGCAGACCGGGAGACGAGCCGACAGGGAGAGGCGCTCCAGAAGGCAGAGGATTTGGTGACGGGGTTGCGTAAGCAACTCGAAGCATCAGCAGCGGAATTCGAGCAAGAGCGCAAACGGCAGCTGGAGCAGCAAGCGGCGTTGGCGCAGGAGCAACAGCAGCAGCTTGCGGAGTTCGTTGGTGCTGCTGCGCAGCAGCACCAACACAGATGGCGGAGCTCGAGCGGCGGGTGGCAGAGTTGGCACAGTGGCGGCAGCCTCTAGCGCGTGAGCAGCACGAGATGCCTCGGGTGCAAGAGGGGCACGCGCCAGTTTCTGCGCTGCAGGTGCCGGTTGCTACTACCGTGTCGACGTCGGCGCGGAATGAGGAGAAGCAAATTCTCTTACCATCAGCAGAAGAGATTCTCGCAGACCCGCTTCTGGCGGTGCCCGAGGCCGACCGGCACTTTGGAGCGAGCATGGCACAGATCCTTCGGGACACCAACACAAAGGTGCCCAAGTGGCCGAACAACATGGAGACGAGCTCGAGGCAAGGTTACGAGACACCAACAAAGGCGCCAGCTCCTTCTGAACGACGTGCGGAGTTAGCTCGGGTCCTGGTGCTGTCGGGCGAGCTCAAGCACCAGCCCGCGTGCCTGGGCGCGTACACATTGGTGGCGGGGGGCGCGGTGCACGGGCGTCCGGTGTGGCGACACGAGCGTGGAGACAGGTGCATAGCAAAGCTCGCATCTGGCAAGTGGGCGGTGCAGAAGGAGGAGAATGTGGGGGTCAATGGTCTCTGCTTTCTGCGCGTGTTCGACGCAAACGTGCTGTTTCCGCACCAGTCGCCCGTGGCGTGGGAGGAGTGGGGCGGCAAGGGTGGGTGGCCCGCCGAGGCAGGCCTAAAGTGCGACGCGGACCCGCCGCCAGCCACGACTTCAACCGCAAGGACCCCAGGCCGAGTGGGCAGCGGAGGACAAACTGCGCCAGTCCAGCGTCAAGGTCGACCAGTGCAGCCGCCCAGTTTCGGCAGGGGCCAGGCAAACAAACAGGCGCGCCGGGGCCAGTTTTCGTCATTAGAGGACATTGGGCGCGCGACGGGGGATTTCCTTTACAATTCCGCATTAGCTGCGCAGTATATGGCGCAACTGGAGGCGCAGGCACGCCGGGAGGCGCAGGCGCAGCATATGGCGCGGCGGGAGGCGCAGGCGGAGCGAGAGGCAAGGGCGAGCTATGGAGGCACCGATCACCTGCAGGTTATCCATTCATTCAAAGCGCCCAGTACGACAGCTTTTCTGACTCTGAGGACGAGTCACAGAGCAGGAGGGGCCACGAGATAGCTTTTGTCAAGTCCATCGACTCGGTCGAGCAGGGCAGGAGTTCAAACCAGATGAGCGACAACGACCACGGCGGGCGCGAGTCAGCGTCAAGCAAGGTCAGATTCCATACTCAAGGTAAGGAGTCTAAGGGTTCGTACGCAAGCAGCAGTCGCAGTGGCGGCAAGTCATATGTGTATGAAGAGGAGGGCGAGTCAGAGCGTTCGCAGCAATGGGGGCCACAGATCGGCGGAAAGTGCGAGCGCGATTTCATCGGCTATAGCAACAGCTATAACGGCAACTCGAATCGGCGGCAACAGCAGCTTAAGGCGTCAGCGCAGGGGCGGTACGGGGAGGTCACGTGCAGCCGAGACGCAGAGCTGCAGGGAGGATTTGGCAGAGAAGATTCATTTTTCTGCAAGGAGGATTCACTTAGCGAGGGTTACGGGTCGGTAACGTCGGAGCGCAGCGCTCCGGAGTACCCGTTTCAGCGCGAGTCAGCGAAGGCGGGGCGCCGCT
>CALGTP010000837.1 GCA_937902105.1 uncultured Actinomycetes bacterium | reverse complement strand
GAGGAAGGTTGCGAACTTTCCCCTTGAATGGGCCCTGAGGCGAGCTGAGCATGTTAATAAGCTGGAGTGCAAGTGGCATCGGGACCACTACCTCCAAACTTTTGGGACAGTCTGCCAAGTAGAGGCACAAGACTTGGTGGACCGTGAAAGTTTTCATCTTAGTAGCTAAAATGCCTTCAAATGCAGCGTTGGTAGCTGCCTGGTCGCTGCACGAGCCCGTGCGGCCCATTTGAGAGTATAGCTGGGACAGTATCTGTTTCAAATCAGATTGGGAATGCGAGCCTGGATTAGCCTGGTCTGCCCGTATTCTGGGGATGTTTCTGTTCCCGATGTAGCGACAACCAAGGCCTAGCTCAGGAATGGACAGTGAAGAGAGATATTTGTACCAAAAGGGAGGGGAACAAGCTTCCGCTATGAACAAAAAGACATCAGGGAGGGGTGGAGGGAGAAGGGGAGGGCAAACAGAGTTAAGGGCGTGGATGAGATGTTTGGCAACAAGGACTTGGATACTTTTGGGCAAAGCTGTAAAGGCAATGGCTAGCACAGCAGCCAAGCAAGTGTCAGGCGAGAGGGTGTGAGGAGCGTCAGAGTTGTAGTCAGGGAAGGTGAGCAGATCCGGATTGGTGGCAGCAACTTCTCCTCCCAGGTTTAGAAGAGACATAAGTGTGCCACTGAATAGGAAGGTGATGGTGGCATACTGCAAGACTGAAGGAATGGGGCAATCCGGAAACGAGGCGGTGGGAACGCTTAATTCCCAAGCCTTCAGATAGGCCTTCCAGGTCGAGAGTGCCAAGTCGATCGCCTGCTGATGATTTGGATCGCCTGAGACTATTTGATCAATGTGTTCATCAGTAACAGCAGTGCTGAGCTGATGATAAAGACAGTCCGAGTAGTGTTCTTGTTCGGTCGTACCCATATCGAAGACGAGCACCAGGCAGGGCGACCATTGCGAGGGATCAATGGGACATCCATCTTTATCAGGATTGGCATCAGCATGAATAGTAACTCGGAGCGATATGATGGTGGTAGCTGGCACGATGACGTGCATAGATCCGGGGCGGAATGCGATCTTGTGTGGCGTGTCTTCAGAGTCTGCAGTGAGCAGGGTCACTTCAATGGGCCAACCAAGTGAAATGAAACCATATGCCGCCTCGCCTGGTGCCGATTGCTGAAGGAGTATTTCATGTGATTGGCTGGATTGAACAAATTTGAAAGCAACAACACGAGTTCTGGTGGGGTGAAGGGAGGTCGGCAGAATAAGGGAAGGTAGTCTGGGGATGAGAGGGGCAAGTGAAAGTGCTCTGATAAAACGGGGGGGGTCGGGTAAGCAAGTAACAGGCCAAAGACAAGAGCAAGGAGTTGCAACCAGCATGGCTGGAATACTGGCAGTGAGTTGTGGTTCGATGACACGGTAGACAAGCACATCAATCTGGTCCGAGAGAGAGGTATCCGGAGACTGGAAGAGGGAGATCGGAAAGGAGCCTTTGATCATGGGCAAGGGTTCTTGAGTCATGGTCAAAGATTGGTCTGGGCCAATCAAAGTCTGAAAACGCTCCAGAGATGCCGGTAGGACTTCAAGCTCAACCTTGTTTCGAAGAGTTTTCTTTAGCTGGGCACAGTCTTGTTGCTGGTCCTGAGCCTTTGCGGATGAGTTTTGGAGCGTTCCTTGCGTATCGACCTCGTCCTGCAGGGGGCCTGGCTGACCAGAGCTGGAGCTGGTTTGCATTTGTTGGTCATCCTTTTGTTCCCGCTCCAGGTCCTCTGCCGCTGCGCCTTGTAGCGATTCTTGTATGACTTTTTTGTCCTGTAGGGGACCTGCCTGATCAGAACTGGTGCTGGTTTTGGAAACGGTGGCTTTTTTCAGTGAAGTCTGCAGTACCTCTTCCAGATCCACCCCCTTGCGTGGATAGTCGGGCTGCATGGTGTTCCTTTCTTCTTTGATGAGTTCGGTAAGCAATGCAGACACAAAGTGGTTGCAACTCGGTGTTCGAAGATCTAGGGTGACAGTCCAGCCCTGCGTCGGATCCCCTAGTATGCTAGCGCCTTTGAAGCTGGAGTTGGCGAGTTTGGTGAGAGCTGAACCACTCCCGTAGTGCTCAAGAAATTGGGGTTGCAGCGATGTGGACAAAGTTGCAGGAGAAGCAGCAAGTGCAGCAGAGGAGGCAGATAGCATTTGGAGAATGGACTGCCAGTGGCGAACAAGGTGGACGGGCTGGCCAAAGACTGAGAGAACCAGCTGGTCATCAGTATGCTGGCAGGTGGTTTTCACTGGTCGCCCAAAATTGGGAGACTCAACAATACTTGGTAGCATAAAGAGAGTGTGCTCGATGGCTGTCTCTTTTAGCGATGTGAGCATGCTGGCCTGTTTGTCTTGCACTGGGTTATTGCCAGGAAAGCTGTTACGCCCGTTGCAGACAGCACAGAGAGGAGTGCCGTCAACGCTGACAGTGGCACAGGATACGCAAGTACCTTTCAGCACTGCCGCCGTGCTTCTGGGTAATCTCTGAGCTCTGAGTCGTATCCAGGCATCGAAAGGAGCAACCATGCCTTCTTTGACAAGGAAAGCGTGGAAATCATTGCCGTACGCTGAGTGCTTAGCCATAGCATAGTATGTGCCAGAGAGAAGCATGACGCCTTTGAAGGAATTAGAGTTAAGGATGGCTCTGAGTGTGGAAAGTCTTGTGGTATCATTCAATGCCTGCTGCTGGTATAGTTCAATTTGAGTGGCACAATGCTGTATATCCCCTCTGGGTGGGAGCTGCAGCGAGCCCAACTGATTCAACACCCAGGCAAGTGGACCCCAGCCCGCTTTGTTTGCGAGGATCATCGCGTTGATGTTTCCCACAAGGTTGTAGTTCAACCTGGCTCTGAACGGCTCCATAGCCACGTCGTGGAAGGAAGAGAGCAGAAGTCGATCGCCGAGCTGGACAGCAGAGACAGGGGATCGATCGAACAGATGGGTCCTTTCTAAGGCGTTGGATGTGTGCCCCCAGACAGTCATTCCCTGAATTTGTTCCGTGGTGCATGTGTCGATGCAAGGTGGAGAGGCAGAGACAAGAGCGTGAAAGTGCTCAGACTGGTGGAGCATCGTGAAGCCAGGAGGCTGGACATTGTGCAAGTTGATGCCAATTCGGTGAATACTGGAGAGGTCAAGTTCCATCATGCGGCAAACATTGAAGAAGGCACTTTTGGACTTGCGCCGGAAGAGGTGAGTTTCAAGGTAGCTCTGGAGCTTATCGACATGAACGCGATGCCCCGCCGAGAACAGGAGAGTGCCTCCAGAGGTGGAAGTACGAGTACAGAGCTGAGAGGGTCTCTTAGTTGCCAGCAATATAATTGCTGCATCAATTGCAAAATGAGAACGGTTCGCAGTTGAGGGTTCCTGGTCGATGTAGTCGTCCGGTACATCAATTGCCATGACAAGTCCATCTGGGGCGTACGTAGACTGTGGCCGGAGGAGGCGGTCCCCTGGAAACGCACCAAAAGGGCCAGCAGTGATTTTTTCCTGGAGGACTTGTATGCAATTCGCACTGCGTATGTTTACATTGATGCCAGGTACCACTTGGAATTGTCTGAGTAGGACAGACGGCGTGTTCTTGGCGGGAGAGAAGAAGCTGAATTTGGTGTTTTTTTCGAACCTCAAGCTGTCCTCACCTGTGGAGCCTATGAACGCCTCTTGTAC
>CALGTP010000836.1 GCA_937902105.1 uncultured Actinomycetes bacterium | reverse complement strand
CAGTGACAATGCAGACAGCCGATCCACCAGCAGAACGAATTGACTCAACAACGGGTTCGCCGGTTTCTGCTCTTCGCGCAGCGATCACAACGACCGCACCCGCTTGCGCTAATCGTCGTGCGATACCTTCACCGACACCCTGACCAGCTCCCGTCACGATGGCCACCCGATTTTTCAGTCGGAGATCACTCACATCCACAATCCACCGTCGCAAACAATCGTTTGACCCGTGATATCGCCCGAAGCCTCACTACACAACCAAGACACCACACCAACAGGACTCACTTGGCCGACTAACGAACGAGGTGCGATCGACACTGGACCAGACACGTCTGGATCAATGTCAAACCAATGTGGCTCAACCGCCACTGCGTTCACTGTTATTCCCGCTTGTCCCCATTGACGAGCAGCCGATTTCACCAAAACACGCGCCGATTCTGCGAGTGCCGATTGGGCAACTAGTCCCGCCCCGCCTGACATACCTGTCGTGGGAACCACCACCACAATGCGCTGAGAGCCCCGCGCATGTGCTTCTTGCAGATTGACGATGACCTGTTGCATCGGCTGCTCATACATGACGTCGATCATTTCGTCGGTGAGATCAAGAAGCGAATCCACGACCATGGCGCCATCAACACCGACAACAATGACCGTGCTCGAAGTATCGCACTGTACTTCAGACCGCAAAAGTTCAGCTAGGGCGCCATGGCCCAAGACTGTCACGCTCACGACACTGCATCCCCAGTTTCAAGATGGGCCGACGCGTCACCGTAAGCGTCAACCAGCATGATTCGTTGAGAAAACGCCCAAGTGCCAGAGGCATTTTGAGTGAACTCATCGTGATAGCGACCAGATGCCACAACTTGAAGGGGCAATACACCGGGCACATTTTGTAAAACGGTGAACTGCGAACGAGTTCGCGCCTGACCGGGCGCATCAGATTCAAGGATCGTATTTGTCACGAGATGTTTTGTCCGCGGAATGCCCTCATAGGTTTTTACAAATTGGTGCATGACCTCACCGACCATCTCGCCTGGCACTGCAGGCTGGTCTGGCCCCGCCATAAAAACAGGCACACCGGCAAAAAGTACTGAGAGGCCGTCAAAGTTGCCGCTATCCACAAGTTCGGCATAGACGTACAACAAATTGAGAACTGCTCTTTCATCTCCATAAGTAAGCACGGGAACACCCTAGATCAACTACGGTCAAAGCATGGCTGATAATGAAAACAACCCCCCTCAACCCTCTGGCTCATGGCCGATACCCGGCGAACAAACCGATGAACTCGTGCGAGCCGCATTCCCACTGCGTCTCGGGCTTGTCGAAGGAAAAGTTGCCCTCGTGACCGGAGCCGGTCGAGGAATCGGTGAAGCAACCGCGCGTTTATTCGCCGTTGAAGGTGCCGCTGTTGTTGTCTGTGACATTGATGGGGACGCTGCCCAATCTGTCGTGCAATCCATTCAGGAACGTGGCGGAGAGGCCGTTGCAGTCGTTGCCGATCTCACCAAGGAAGATGAAGTCGCCGCCGTCATCACGACTGCTATTGACCGTTATGGTCGCCTTGATTGTGCAGTCAACAATGCTGGAGTGAGTGGCCGGTTTGGATCTTTCATTGATTTACCGCTACACGAATGGCAACACATGATCAATGTCAACTTGACCAGCGTTTTCCTCTGCTTGAAGTATGAACTTGGCGTCATGGCCGCACAGGGTTTTGGCTCGATTGTCAATGTCTCTTCAGGTGCTGGCGTCGTCGCCGCACCTGGTCTTCCGCATTACACAGCCGCCAAGCATGGTGTACTCGGTCTCACTAAATGTGCTGCCACAGAGTTCGCCGCCAAGGGAGTACGCGTCAATGCGATCCTCCCCGGCACCACTCGAACACCAATGATTAATGGATTTATCAACGGCGACCCAGCGATGGAGAAAATGGTCAGTCGCGGTATCGGTCGTGGCTATATGGGCGAACCATCAGAAATAGCAGAATCAGCAGTTTGGTTGTGCAGTGACCGCGCCAGTTTCGTCTGTGGTGAATCGTTGTTAGTTGACGGTGCCACTGTCTGTCGCTGATTTTTTCTTGTCATTCAAACATTAAGTCCACGACGACATAATGTCATCGACACTGTGTTCACCTGAATGACAGGGCACACCAGCGTTAGCCGCAGTGCGTGAAAAACGTGGTGCCGCCTGTGCTTGAACCACACCATTGATCGTCACGACAGTGCCTCGTGCTGCAATGTGAGGATGACTGGCGACTTCACTCGGTGACAATACCGGAGCAAAACAAGCATCCGAGCCCTCAAATATTTCTTCCCATTGCTGACGCGTTCGTTCAGCAAACACTTGTGCCATACGAGCTTTCGCGGCCACCCAAAGGGTTCGATCATTTTGTTTGTCGGCAGACAACAACGCATCTTGAGCAACACCGAGACGATCAATGAGTTCAGCGTAGAACTGTGGCTCAATGGCTCCAACTGAAATCCATTTGTGATCGGCGGTCTCGTACACATTGTAAAAGTGCGCTCCACCGTCAATGTGATTCGTCCCGCGCTCACCCCAGAACCCGCTCGTCGAGGCCGAGAAAAATGGTCCGAGAATCATCGCCGCCCCGTCCACCATTGCGGCATCGATGACCTGCCCCTTGCCACTAGTAAAACGCTCAACAAGAGCACTCGCCACGCCCATCGCAAGAACTAAGCCACCGCCAGCAAAGTCACCTAGGAGGTTGATGGGTGGAGTCGGGGGTTGGCCCGCAGAACCAATGAGATGCAAGGCTCCCGACAGAGATATGTAATCAATGTCGTGCCCAGCGGTGTGGGCCAAAGGGCCCTCTTGACCCCAGCCAGTCATTCGTCCGTAGATCATCCGTTCATTGCGACGACAAACTACATCTGGGCCGATGCCGAGTCGTTCGCACACCCCTGGCCGAAATGGGTCAACGAAGACATCAGCACGGTCGGTGAGTTCAAGCAGTGTGGCAATGTCAACTGCATTTTTTAAATCCAAAGCAATACTGCGCTTTCCACGCATCATGGGGTTCGTTGCCAAGCGAGTTCGATGTACTCGCGCCGCTACCTCGGGACGTTCCACAGCGATCACATCGGCTCCGAGATCGGCCAAGATCATGGCCCCATAAGGACCAGGTCCTTGCCCGACTAATTCAATGACCCGCACACCGTGCAATGGTCCGGTCATCGCCGTCAGCCTTCGAGGCCAGCGTCAACCATGGCCTGTTGCTTCGCCCAGCGATAGTCACTTTTGCCCGCCGGCGAACGCACCATGAGAGCGACCAATGTCAATTGACGGGGCACTTTGTAACCCGCGACATGTAAGCGACAATGCTCCTGAATACTTTCTAACGTTGGAGATGTCCCGGCGCGCGCTTGCACAACTGCGGTCACCCGCTCGCCCCAACGATCATCAGGTACGCCGACAACAACGGCATCAAAAACTTCGGGATGGCTTTTCAAAGAATTCTCCACTTCTTCAGGAAAAATCTTTTCTCCGCCACTGTTAATGCACACAGAACCACGGCCTATCAAAGTAATCGTGCCATCTACTTCAAGTCGAGCAAAGTCGCCAGGAATTGCGTAGCGCGTTCCATCGGGAGAAGTCATAAATGTGGCCGCGCTTTTCTCTGGATCCTTGTGATATCGCAACGGAATATTGCCTGTGCGCGCCAAGCGACCCATTTCGCCTGGTTTTACAGGCATTAAATCCTCACCCAAGACAAAAGTGTCACGTGCCGCGGTGACGGTTGGACCGCCTTTCATCTGAGAATCTTTATCAACTCGGACAATTCCGTTGGCCCCACCTTCACTGGAACCGATGGAATCGCTGATCATAATATTTGGAAATAATTCCATAAATTGTTCTTTGCAAGACTGAGAGAACAACACTGCACTGGAAACGACCGCAAAGAGAGATGTTAAATCATGTGCCGCTGCATGCTCAGAGATGTAATCAAGTAACGGCCGTGCCATTGCATCCCCGGTAATCATCACGAGGTTCGCTTTCTCGCTCTCGACTGTTTTCCACACATCGGCTGGATCAAACTTTCCTCGCAAAATGACTTTATTCCCAACAAAACTTTGACCCATCACACTCCACTGCGAGGCTCCATGCATCAACGGCGGCAACGGATAGGAAATGAGAGGAAATCCTGTCCGACCTTTTTCAACGAAACCATCGGGGCTCGTTAATTTGACACCAGTCATGATGTCAATTCCTCCGCCTAGTGCCATCACCACATCACCATGACGCCACACCACACCCTTGGGCATTCCGGTTGTCCCACCAGTAAATAAAATGTAGATGTCGTCATCGGACCGCGGTGCGAAATCGCGCTCAGGACTCTGATTCGCCAATGCAGATTCGTAATCATCACCAATGATCAGCATTGGCAAATCTGGTGCCACCGTACGAGCCCTCTCAGCAAACTCTTCTTCGACAATGAGATAGCTCAAATCGGCATTGTCAAAAAGATACGACAACTCGTCCTCAACATAGCGATAGTTGATGTTGACCCAGACCGCACGAATCTTGAATATCGCCCACAATGACTCAACCCATTCGACGCGATTTAAGGCGTAGATGCCCACGTGGTCCCCCGCTTTAACGCCCTGAGACTGCAGATAATGAGCTAATTGATTGGCTCGCTGATCCAACTCAGCGAATGTGCGACGAGTGCGGTCATCAACGATGTAGTCCCGATCAGGCCACTCATCCACGGCAGCTTCAAAGAGATCGGCAAGGTTAAAAGTCGTTGCTGGCATATCTGTTTGTTATCACATCACAGTGGATATCACCGAACCCCATTGGTCGTAGTAGAAAATAGATACGAGTTTGGTCGTCGCACCACAAGATGAGGAGACAAGATGTCTGGTACCGAGCACTTATTGGTTGAGCAAGTAGGACACACATTGGTCATCACCATGAATCGTCCTGAAGCAAAGAATGCCCTCAGTTCGGCAATGCTTGTTGGGCTAGCCGATGCCTGGGTTCGTCTGAACGAGGATGAAGATCTGCGTTGCGCAGTGCTCACTGGCTCCGGTGGATCATTTTGTACTGGCATGGACCTCAAGGCTCGGGCCAACGATGATTCTGCGCCCAATGCCTATCAGGAACGCTGGGCCGCTGACCCAGATCTGCATTGGAAAGGACTTTTGCGCCACTATCGCTTGCGCAAACCTTTGATTGCTGCCGTTGAGGGTTATGCCGTCGCTGGTGGAACGGAAATTTTGCAAGCAACTCATATTCGCGTTGCTGGTGAGAGTGCCACCTTCGGAGTTTTTGAAGCCAAGCGTGGCTTATTCCCCGTCGGCGGTAGCACGGTGCGCTTGCAACGACAGATCGGCTACACCAATGCCTTAGAAATGTTGCTGACGGCGCGTGGCTATAGCGCTAGCGAAGCCAAAGAGATTGGTCTCATCGGACATGTCGTAGCCGATGGTCAAGCACTCCACAAAGCAATGGAATTAGCCGAGATGATTTGTGCCAATGGCCCTCTCGCTGTTGAGGCAATTCTCAAATCAGTTCAAGAAACGGCAGGCATGTCAGAGGCAGACGGTCTGAAACTGGAATTCGAAATCGGCTGGCCGATTTTTGCCACCAATGACTCTAAAGAGGGTCCCCGTGCCTTCGCCGAAAAGCGAGCACCAAACTGGACTCGCACTTAAGTCAATGAATTCGTCAAGGCTTGTCAGATGAGACAAGCCACATCGCGAAGAACTGGCTTCCACCACCGTAAGCGTGACCGACAGCTTTCTTGGCGCCAGCAATCTGATGCTCACCAGCCTTACCCATCACCTGCAACGCAGCCTCGCCGAATCGCAACATGCCAGAAGCCCCAATCGGATTGCTCGACAGTACCCCACCAGATGGATTGACCGGCAACGATCCAGTCATCTCCGTGACGCCATCTTCAACCCATCGCCAACCCTCATTGCGCGGAGCAAAGCCCAAGTTTTCCAACCACATCGGTTCAAACCAAGCGAATGGGACATACATCTCCAGCACATCAACTTCTTTGGCTGGATTTGTAATACCGGCCTTACGCCATAAATCTTCAGCACACATTTCACCAGCGCGCGGACTGATTTGTTCGCGCCCAGCGAAGGCTGTGGGTTCACTACGCATCGCTGTTGCATGTATCCAAGCTTTCGGACCCGCATGCTTATCAGCGCGCTCTTCACTCATGATCACTAGGGCCATTGCTCCGTCACTGGACGGGCAGGTTTCAATGAAACGAATGGGATCCCACAACATCGGGGTCTCGAGCGCCTTTTCAAGCGTCCAATCGGGTTCATGTAAATGGGCGTACGGATTTTTGCAAGCATTGGTGCGATCTTTCACTGCCACCATCGCGCCAATGTGCTTGGGTGCTCCGGAACGCTCGATATAACCGCGCACGATCGGCGAAAAATATCCGCCAGCACCTGCGTGTACAGGCATACCAAAAGGTATCGGCACACTGAGGGCCCACATCGCGTTGCCATCACTTTGCTTTTCAAAGCCGATAGTCAAAACCGTGCCATGAACACCAGCCATCACGTGCTGGGCTGCCACGATTGCCGTTGATCCACCTACCGAGCCAGCGGTATGTACACGAAATACTGGCTTACCGTGAGCAGCCAAGGCATCGGCCAACCACAATTCGGGCATCGCCACACCCTCAAGCATGTCGGGGGCCTTGCCAATAACAATTGCGTCAACATCGGCAATCGTGATGTTGGCGTCAATCAAAGCCCGATCAACGGCTTCGCGTACCAAGCCGGCAATGGAAACATCTGCGCGACATGCAGCATGCTTAGTTTGACCCACACCGACAACTGCACATAACTCAGCCATCTCACTCACCTTCCATGACACAGACAAGATTCTGTTGTAGCAGTGGCCCACTGGTGCAGTGCGCCAAGACGCGGTCTGCGCTTCCGGAGAATACGCTCTCAGCAGCTTCCGCAAAACGAGCCAAGCCCGCAGCCATCGCCGGGTTGGCCACGAGCGCACCACCGCTCGGATTGATATGTGTTGATTCGCTCAGACCCATCGCCTGCCGCAGCAATAATTCCTGATGGGTAAAAGGAGCGTGCAGTTCGGCGACATCAATGCGATCTTTGCCGACACCTGCTTTTTGCGCGGCAATGGCCGCCGATGAACTCTCAATCATTGAGCGAGCGCCCAATCGCTGAGTATCAATGCGATGATCAATACCGCGTATCCACGCTGGCCGTTTAGCTAAACGACGAGCAGCGTCACCAGCGGCAAGAATGATCGCATTTGCACCATCGACAGGAATCGCACAGTCATGGGCGCGCAATGGATCAACCGTAAAGGGCTGACTCAAAAGTTCGTCAACAGACATCTCAGTGCCGCTGAGTGTCAGCGGGTTGTTCTTGCCGTCGCGCTGACTGCGCCAGGCAACCTCTGCCATCTGACGCTGCGTCACTACACCCGCTTCAAGACAAGCTCGCGCCTGTAACGCTGACAAGACATGGAAACCAGGCCACAACGGGGCCACCATGTAGGGATCAGTCTGCAAATTCAAGATGCGATTGATCGGACCAGAAGTCGTTTTACCATTGGAGAACACCAAAGCCACATCAACTTCACCGGTCTGCAATTTGACCCAGGCTTCATACAAAGCAAAAGCACCGTCGGCTTCTACATGACTTTCAATGATCGGAGGCCATGCTCCGATGGCATCAACTGCGGACACAAAACTAAAGGGCTGCCCACTCATGTAATCGCAACTGCCGTGACACCAAAAGCCGATGTCCTGGCGCTCAATACCAACTTTGGTGAGAACCTCTTGGATGGTAGGCAACAACAGTTCAACGGAAGTGAACGTGCTATTTATTTCGCTTGGTCGTTGCGCAGTACCGACGATGGCGATATCTCGTAAGCCCATCAGCTAGCCCCTGATTCTGAACCCATGACCTGATCTGGTTCACCAGTCGGACGGAAATGCTCGATGTTTTCCATTGAGGGTCCCCACTCGGAGCGATCTCTCCACACGGGTTCAACCCGCATACCGATGCGCACATCTTCGGCTTCACATTCTTGAATCAAATGTTGCATTGAAATATCGGCGCCATCTAACAAAATTTGCGCTGCGACATAAGGCAATTTGATTTTTTGTCCAAGAAAGGGAACGTTGACAATGCAGAAAGTTGTAATCGTGCCTTTCGGTCCAACGGTGACATCTTCAGCAAGGATGCGCGCGCATTTAGGGCATACCCCATTGCGTGTCGGGAAGTAAACCGATAAGCAACTAGGGCAACGCTTGCCAATCAATTTGCCCTCCAACAGCCCAGCAAGATGGCTAGTGGCATTTGGCCCAGCGGACCAGTTGTATGTCACCGCAATCGGGAGACGCAAACGCATCAAACCATCGGCTTCACTCATGACGCACCTCCAAGCAGATCAAAACAGGCAATGTCAGTGATGCCACCGATGCGCTCTTGTGCCCAGCGAACTTTGACACGCGTCCCCGTAGCGATGCGATCGCTACGCAGAGCATCGACGGCGTGCAAAATTGGCACATCAGCACCATCAAGAGTAATCAATGCCCAAGCGAACGGATGCGCAAGAGGTTGCCCATCTTCGGGGATCGCCTGCCAGGCCCAAGTCGTGACCGTTCCCGTATCGGGCAGCGTGACCCACTCATCAAGTTGTGCCCCAGTCAACGGATCAAACTCGGCTGGTGGAAAATACACTCGACCGTCTGAACCCCGCGTACCTTCAAGATGACATTGCTGCAACGAAGTAAAGAAACGCGAGAGCAAAGTCCCCACCGTTCGCTTATACGGGAAGGCGACTTCCAGCGGAGCAACGAAGACACCGTTCTTCAATGAATGAGATGATGTACCGGACACGTTGACTTGCTTATCACGCTCACGGGATTGTCACAAAACCGACGAACTTCTTGAATGCCCCCTTTCGCCCGCTCAAACCTCTTTGCTAGAGTCGCCACTTAGGGTCATTCTGATCCTCACAGTTCAGGGGGATAACTATGTCGCACTCACAACGATTTGGGCGCACAATCGTCGTACTTTCACTCGTGGCAATTGCATCGGCTAGTTGTTCAAACCGCAACAGTGAAACAGCAGCCACAACCGCTGCTCCCAACCCTGGCACCGAAGCCCCAGTAACAACTGATGCGCCGAGTGCCGCTATGTTCGGCGATATGGTCAGCCCTTGTGGTCCAGCCACTGATGCCGGGGTCCCAACATTTGCTGAAGGTCAAAATGGTGGCGACACTCTCAAACTGGGCACCCAAAATGACCATGGCTATGACGGCAGTCCTGGTCTGACAGTTGAGATGTTGGATGCGGCCAAAGCCTTTGCCGGCTGGTGTAACGCACAGGGCGGTATTCGTGGTCTACAACTTGAAATTCGTGACCTTGACGGAAAACTTTTCTCAGTTCCTCCAGCAATGGAGCAAGCCTGCAGCGAGGTTTTCTCGATGGTCGGCGGTGGCTGGGTTTTTGACGATCAAGTCTTCCCCCGTTTTCATGAGTGCGGCATGATCTCTTTTGCTGGATATACAGTCAGCGCTACTGCGGCGATGGCTGATGGAAAGATTCAACCTATTCCCAATCCACCCAATGAAAAGCCCTCTCAATGGCTGAATTGGGCTAAGGCGACTTATCCTGAGGCCATCAAAAAGCCAGCGATTTTGTACGGCGATTTTTTAACCACCAAGTCTGTTGCTGACGAGTTGTCAGCAACCATGAAGACTGTCGGTGGATTCGGTGAACCGTTGATGATCCCGTATAACGCGGCAGGTGAGGCGAACTGGACTCCCTTTGTTCAACAACTCAAGAAAAATAATATTTCCTACATGTCGTATGTTGGAAGCGAGTCCTATCTGGTCCTGCTGTACAAGGCAATGCGCGAGGTTGGCTATGTCCCTGAAGTCGTTTTGAACGATGCCAACTTTTACAGCAGCATCATGGTCGCTCCCGGCAACGCCGAATCAGATGAAGGATTACTCGTTCGCACGATGTACGCCCCGTTTGAAGATGCTGCCGTGTTCCCTGGCATGACCTCATACTTGGACATGATGGAGACCTATAACCCCGACGGGAAGATTGCCGGTCTCGGTTTGCAGACGACATCCGCGTTTTTAATGTTCGCCACCGCGGCAAACGATTGTCTCGACAATAACAACAATGTTCTTGAACGAGAGTGCGTTTTGGCTGCAGGTAAAACGATCACTTCCTGGACTGGGGGTGGACTACACAGCGAAACCAACCCCGCCGGCAACCGTCCGCCCAAGTGCGGCATCATCATGGGTGTCAAGGGTGGAGAGTGGACTCGAGTCTTCCCGGTTTTGGGATCTGCTGATGACAATGGCAATGGTTGGCACTGCGACGAAAATGGTTCAGTAGAAATCGTTGGCGATTTCGGCGATGTCACTGCTGGTCTTGATCCCACGCGACCATAATCACTTCCTTGAATTCGGTGATCCATTGATTAAGACTGACTGCTGATGCAAGAACTGCTGACGTTCACAATTATTGGACTGTCAACGGGGGCTATCTACGCCGTCGTTGCCAGTGGCCTTGTTGTCACTTATACGACTTCGGGTATTTTCAACTTGGCCCACGGCGCCACAGGAATGTTGGCGGCTTTTACCTATTGGCAGTTGCGTTTTGATTGGGATCTACCAGCTCCCATAGCACTGTTCATCACATTGTTTATTCTCTGCCCCTTATTTGGGCTTCTCACCGAACGAATAGTGATGCGCGGACTACAAGGCACAACCGAGGTTGTGCGTTTATCGGTCACTGTGGCCCTCTTTGCCTTCATGATCGGTCTGGCAAATACGGTGTGGCCCAGTGATGGAAGCCGTGAGGCTTTTCTAAAATTTTTTGAGGGCAACACGGTCCCCATCGGTGGAATAAATGTCAGTTGGCACAAAATCATTACTTTTGGCTGTGCGGTCGTTGTCGCCATCGTATTGCGCTTGTTGCTGTTCCGAACTCGCATGGGTGTGGCGATGCGTGCCGTTGTTGATGATCGATCGCTCACCGAACTTAACGGAGGGCGTCCGAATCGGGTAGCAATGTTTGCCTGGGCTCTGAGTGCAATGTTGGCCGGTTTAGCTGGCATCTTGTTAGCTGGCGAACAACAACTAAATATTGAACCCCTCGTCCTGTTAGTCATCAATGCTTATGCCGCAGCCATCATCGGAGGCCTCAAAAGTCTCCCCCGCACCTTTGCGGGGGCTGCAGTCTTGGGATTGCTAGATGCCTACTATCTGCAGTTCTCCGATAACTCATGGTTTCCACAATCGTTCATGGGATTTGGATTATCAGGTATTCGTGCTTCAATCCCGACCATCGTTCTTTTCGTCGCCCTCCTGGTTCGTCCGCAGTCGCGGTTGCGAGCGGGGACAGTGCGATTTCGCGAAGAGAATAAAGTGCCCAGTTGGAACACCGCTGTCCTCGGTGCAGTCTCCTTGATCGTCGTCGTCGTCGGCATTTCGGGCATGCTCACGCGTTCGAACACGCTGTTTCTACTCAATGGCTTCACTTTGGCTATCGTCGCCCTCTCACTTGTGCCACTCACTGGATATGCCGGACAAATGTCGCTTGCTCCATTGACTTTTGCTGGGCTGGGTGCAGTTGCAATGTCAAAGTTGCCTGGCGATGGCAACCTGCTCACTTTGCTGGCGGCCATCACGATTGTGGCAATTGTTGGAGCCGCTGTAGCTCTCCCAGCGATACGACTCTCGGGTATTTACTTGGCTCTCTCAACAGCCGCCTTCGCTGTATTGGTCACGAAATTAATCTTCAACCAACGCCAGACTTTTATGAGTGGCAATATCTCCGTACCGATTCTTGACATTCCGTTTATTGATATCAACTCCCCCCGGGGTCGATTGATCCTCAGTGCCACTGCTTTTTCACTGCTCGGCCTTGGCGTCATTGCACTTCGACGAAGTCGCTTGGGACGCCGCTTGATCGCTCTCAAAGATTCCCCCGTAGCAGCCGCAACCCTCGGTATGAATCTGACTCAAACCAAATTGGCAGCATTCGCTATTTCTGCGGGGATCGCCGCATGCGCAGGTGCCCTCGCTGGCGACAAGGTCAGTCCCCAACAATATGACTTCACGCAAAGTTTACCGATTGTGTTGTTGGCCGTTGTCGGCGGAGTGGGCACAGTCGGGGGCGCGCTCTTCGGTGGTCTATTACTGGGTGGCAACGCAGTTCTCGCCAACGCCGTACCGAGCCTGAAGAACATCACCAAGATCATGCCCGGACTGACTGGAATTACTTTGGGTCGCAATCCAAATGGTGCTACCTCTCAGATTTCTGAGAAATTCAGACCACTGCTCAATCGTTGGGGAATTATTTCTTTCTCGGCTCTCGGAGGCGTGGGAATTTGGGCTCTTGATGCCTCACGGATCATCTCTCATTGGGCATTTTTCATCGGTGGCGTGTTTTGGTTTTTAGCGGTCATGCCGAATCTCATCGCCATCGTCGATGGAACCTCTCCGCGTCGTTGGTGGGCTGGGGCGATAGCTCTGACTGGCTTGGCCGTCTCCCTTGGTGTCGACTGGGATCAGGCAGTTGACTCAACGGGCAAGCGTTTATTATCGCTGATCTTATTGGTCGCGATCTTCGGCGTCGGTACTCAACGCGTTGCAGAGAATGCCCCAAGAATCCATCACTCATCACCCGATCTATTGGGCCTAGATGTGGCGCTCACGCCTGATGAGTTGGACAATGTCGAACGCGAATTAGGGGTGACTATCTAATGGCGCTTCTTGAAATTCGCGAGGTCATGGTTCGCTTTGGTGGAGTGATGGCCGTGGGAGGTGTTGACCTTGATGTTCAAGCGGGAGAGATCACAGGGCTGATTGGCCCCAACGGTGCCGGCAAAACAACCCTCTTCAATGTCATCAGTGGAATGCAAGATCCCACCGCTGGGATGATCAGTGTCAATGGTGTGGACATCAGTCATGAGAGTCCACACCGTCGGGCCAAGCGTGGCTTAGCCAGAACTTTTCAGCGACTTGAACTTTTTGCCTCGCTGACGGTTCGCGACAATGTGCGTGTTGCCGCTGAACTTGCCTCATTAACAAATATTGATTCGACAGTCGATCGCTTGCTAGAAAAAGTTGGCGTATCTCATCTCGCAGATAAAACTGCTGGCGAGCTGCCAACTGGTTCAGCCCGCTTGGTAGAAATAGCGCGCGCATTAGCGACTGGACCAGAACTTCTATTACTTGATGAGCCAGCCTCAGGTCTTGATGAGAGCGAAAGCGATCGCCTGGGAACACTTCTGCGCGAACTAACTGAGGATGGTCTCGGAGTATTACTTGTTGAACATGACATGAGTTTGGTGATGCGCGTGTGTGACTCCATCTACGTCTTAGATCTCGGCATGATCATCGCTCACGGCACCCCTGAATACATTCAACATGATCCCCAAGTTTTGCAGGCTTACCTCGGAGCGCCGTCGTGAGCACACCAATTCTTGAACTGCGAAATATACGCGCTTCGTACGGATCAATTGAGGTATTACACGGTGTGAATCTGACAGTGGGTCGCGGTGAAGTCGTGGCTCTACTCGGACCTAATGGAGCCGGAAAAAGCACACTGATCAAAGTAGCTAGCGGAATATTGCGACCATCAGCCGGACAATTGGTGATCGCAGGTCGCGATGCCACTGGTGCTTCAGCAAATGCTCTTGCTCGGGCAGGACTTTGCACGATCCCTGAAGGTCGAGGCATCTTTCCAAACTTGACTGTCCGAGAAAACTTATTGATGGCTACTTACAGCGGTCATAAGTTGTCCGACATTGAACAAAGTACCTACGCCCGCTTCCCACGTTTGGCAGAGCGGCGTTCACAGTTGGCTGGAACAATGTCAGGTGGAGAACAGCAGATGTTGTCTTTGGCTCGCGCTCTGGCAACTGATCCTGTGATTCTGTTACTGGATGAATTGTCGATGGGTCTGGCACCCCTGATTGTTTCTGAGCTATATCAGCAAGTGGCAGCGATTGCCGCCGAAGGTGTTTCCGTGCTGGTAGTTGAACAATTTGCGCGAACCGTCCTCGGAGTAGCTGACCAAGCAGTGTTGTTGGCTCATGGCAAGGTCCAAGCATTCGGCAAGGCCTCTGAAATCGGCGAAGATGTATTAGCCAGTGCTTATTTAGGCTCTTAGTTTTATTGATCAGTACCAATGCCCCAGATACCTAGAATAGAAAAGGAAACAAAATGAACGAAGATCGCATTCAAACCTTTACCGAAGAAATCGGCGAGTTGAAGTTGCGTGGGGCTCGCGCGGACAGAGAGCATTGGCTTCTCGTGCTCGGAGTTGTGGGCCTCGTTTCCGGCGTAGGCATGGCTATCTTCGGTGGTTTCCAGGCCAGCGGTTCAGCCATTCTCGGCGATCAGATTGCATTTTTAGCAACCGGAACCTTAATCGGTTTAGCACTAGTCATCGCAGGGACAGCGCTCTTCGTGCGTTACTCGCTGGCCCGTTTTATGCGCTTTTGGCTAGTGCGTTTAGTTCACGAGCATCGCAGTGAAACTGATCGCCTGATCAGTGCTCTCAAAGATATTGAAAGCAAATTGCAACAATAATTAATTGATCGCCGACGGAGTCACTGTCCGCGAACGATAGGTACCTCCACCAGTGGCGCTTGTATCTTTATTCAGGCGCTTTGAGAGATGCATACCTTCGAGCACAAACTCAACCGCTGCCGCCAAACTTGCGGCACTGTCATCGCCGTCAATCAATGAATCAACAATCGGGCGCAAGGCTGGAATATTGCCCAACAACATGGCCTGCTCTTCGGACCCGACATCTTCACCAGTATGTACCACGGCGCCTTCTTCAAAACTCGCCAACACTGCCCGAGTCAATTCAGGGCTGACAACTTCACGAAAGACGGTTAGTACCGAAGCTCTAATCAGGTCGCGTAATACTTGACCTTCACGGCCTTCTTCAAGAGCTTCAATCTCAATCTTGCCACCAGTCGAAGCAGCAAACGCTTCAAGATCGCACACTCGCGGAACCACGTTCGTTTCACCCAAACGCAAACCCCGGCGCAGCGCATTCGCTGACATCACTTCGTAGTTGCTGACACTCAACCGCACGCTGACACCACTACGCTGATTCACCTGACTGCTGCTGCGGGCCAACTGACTAAAGGTTGCTACAACACGTTCCATATAGGCAGGAACAGTGACCGTGACATTGCCGACACTAGGTGGGCGGGCTTCTTGGCGCACGATCTGCACTTCAGTGTCCGTCTCAAGTGGGTAGTGAGTACGGATCTGGCTTCCGAAACGGTCTTTGAGCGGGGTGATGATTCGCCCACGATTCGTGTAATCCTCAGGGTTGGCAGATGCCACTAGTAACACATCAATAGGTAAGCGAATTTTGTAACCGCGCACTTGAACATCTCGCTCTTCAAGAATGTTCAATAAGCCAACTTGGATTCGTTCAGATAAATCGGGGAGTTCGTTGATCGCGAAGATTCCCCGGTTGGTACGCGGCACCAGACCGTAGTGGAGTGTTAATTCGTCACTGAGGTAACGACCCTCGGCGACCTTGATCGGGTCCACCTCACCGATGAGGTCGGCGATTGAAGTATCCGGAGTAGCCAACTTTTCGCCGTAGCGAAGATCACGATGAACCCACGAAATCGGGGCATCGTCGCCGAGCTCTTCAACCAAATCGCGAGCATGTTTGGAGACCGGGTTATACGGATCATCATTAATCTCACTACCGGCAATGATCGGCATCCACTCATCAAGCAAGCCCGTCAGACTGCGAATGATACGCGTCTTAGCTTGACCCCGCTCTCCCAAAAAGATCACGTCATGGCCAGCTAAAATGGCGTTCTCTAACTGCGGCATCACCGTGTCCTCGTAACCCAGCACGCCCTCAAATAGAGGTTGCTTAGCCATGATTTTGGTGACCGCGTTGAGACGGATCTCCTCTTTGATAGGACGTGAGATCCAACCCGAAGATTTGAGTTGGCTAATAGTCGCCGATGAGGGGGCAGGAGTAGAAGACATATCCTGAGAGTAATACGCCGAGCTTCCAAAGGGCATGGTGGAGCACTTCGTCCACTACCGTTTGCTAGGTGAGTGCTCATCAAAATGCCAGCCAGTGGACCGCCCTCGACTTGACTGGGCAATGGAGAGTGACCAAAGCCACCGATGATTCATTGAGAACGAGTGTGGGGCTTGACACGGATGACACCGAGTGGCCGCTCATTGCTGTTCCGGGTCATTGGCAGTCCCACAGCATGTTTAGCGATGAAAGCGGTCCTCTTTTATACCGCAAGGATTTTGAGTTGAAAAAGCCAGAAGATGGGGAGCGTAACTTTGTCGTGCTTGATGGACTGTTCTATCAAGGCGATGTGTGGCTTGATGGGGCCTATCTCGGTGATCCAGAGGGTTATTTTGTTCCCCACGCGTATGACATCACCGCACTGGCCGACCTTGACACTGAACATGTCTTGGCAATTGGCGCAACCTGTGCACCACAGCGCGATAAAAAAGCAAAACGCAATATCACTGGCGTGTTTCAACATTGGGATTGCATCAATCCCAGTTTTAATCCTGGCGGTATTTGGCGCGGGGTGCGAATTGAGCGCACTGGTCCCGTGCGCATTGATGCCTTACGAGTTTTATGTCGCGACGCCAGCGAGGCTCGTGCCAATCTTCGGCTCACGGTACGCCTTGACAGCAACGGTGAGGCCCCCATTCGCATTCTCACTTTTGTTGATGACAAGGTCGTTGATGAGCAGGAAAAGTCGGTGGCATTGGGTCTCAATACTCTTGACTGGGATATCGACATTGATGATCCGGCCTTGTGGTGGCCGTGGTCATTAGGCCCCCAGAATCTCACCGACATTCGGATTGAAGTGATCTGCGATGGACAACTCAGCCATAGCGCTACTCGTCGCACTGGACTACGCGAAGTTGCGGTTCATGATTGGATTTATTCAGTCAATGGAGAGCGCTTATTTCTCAAAGGCGCGAATATGGCTCCGACCCAAGCCATGCTCGGTCAAGCAACAACCGAGGAACTTCGTCGCGATGTTGAGTTAGCGCGCGATGCTGGTCTTGACTTGATACGCATCCATGGGCATATCTCACGGCCCGAGTTATACGACGCTGCCGATGAATTAGGAATGCTGGTATGGCAGGACTTCCCGTTGCAATGGGGTTATGCCCGACACATTCGTAAACAAGCAGTTCGTCAGGCCGAAGAAGCCGTCAATCTTCTCGGTCACCATCCATCAATCATCGTCTGGTGCGCACATAATGAGCCATTCACATGGGATCTTGGTCAAGGGCAACCATTTGACTTAAAAAAATTCGCCTTACCTTTTATTGCTGGTCATCAACTTCCGTCCTGGAATAGAAGTGTGCTGGATCGGTGGATTAAGCGGGCTTTTGAAAAAGCAGATGTGACGCGTCCAGTTATCGCCCATAGTGGCGTTCTCCCCCACCTCCCATTGCTCAATGGCGCCGATACACATTTCTATTTCGGTTGGTATCACGGCAACGAAAGAGACTTGCCCGGTCTGGCAACAAAGTTGCCGAGTTTGGTGCGTTTTGTCAGTGAGTTTGGTGCGCAGGCGATTCCTGAATCGGCGGACTTCATTGACACGGCACTTTGGCCAGACCTTGATTGGAAACATTTAGAGTTAGAGCACGGTTTGCAGTACAGCATTTTCGAACAGCATGTACCTCCGAGGGCTTTCGCATCATTTGATGAATGGCGTCTAGCTACTCAGATCTATCAATCAGATGTCATCAAATATCACATTGAAACTTTGCGTCGCCTGAAATATCGACCGACGGGGGGATTCTGTATGTTCCTTTTGAACGATGCGATGCCCATGGTTTCGTGGAGCGTGCTTGATCATCAACGAGTGCCCAAACTCGCTTATACGACTCTCGCTGAGGCCTGCCGCCAAGTCATCATCACCGCCGATCGGCTTCCCATAGCAATGCATCCAGGCGAGGAAATACGAATTGCTGTTCACGCTGTCAGTGATCTTCGTGAAGATCTAAAAGATGCCATTGTTAGCGCAACACTTGAAGTGGCTGGAGTCCCGCAAGTCTGGCGATGGGAGGGCGATATCGCCGGCGATGATTGCTCGTTGGTCGGCCACATCACAATCACCGCGCCTTTTGCGGAGGGTCCACTTGTCCTAGACCTGACTCTGGAATGTGGCGAGGTAGTGGCGACAAATCGTTATTACAGCGAAGTCGTTGCACGAACCTAAGTCTTGGGCCAACTACCCCCCGCATACAGGGTGGTTTCGCGCCCTAGTTTTAGGTTCGGGAGATTTCTTTACGATTCTTCAATTTGGACTGGCGATAGTCCTTATTCATCAGGGCAATCACATCAATTGAAATTTCTTTCGGACACGCTGCTTCGCACTCCCCATGATTGGTGCATGATCCGAAATACTCGTCCATTGTTTCCACCATCGCCTCGGTGCGCTTGAAACGTTCTGCTTGGCCTTGGGGCAACAAGTTCAAGTGCGCAATCTTGGCACCTGTAAATAGGTTTGCTGCTCCATTGGGACAGGCTGCGACGCAGGCACCACAGCCAATGCATTGAGATGCGTCCATGGCTGCATCAGCCACAGTTTTAGGAATCGGAATCAAGTTCGCATCCGGTGCACCACCAGTCGGAGCAGTGATAAATCCACCCGATTCAATAATCCGATCGAAAGCCGAACGATCAACCATTAAGTCCTTGATGATCGGGAAGGCTGAGGCCCGCCATGGTTCAATGACAATCTCATCACCGCTCTTGAACTTACGCATATGCAACTGACAAGTTGCCGTACTGCGCTCGGGCCCATGAGCCTGACCATTGATCATCAATGAACAGGTCCCACAGATACCTTCGCGGCAATCATGGTCGAAGACCACTGGGAGTTTGTTTTCGCCAATGAGACCTTCATTCAAAACATCGAGCATTTCTAGGAAAGATGCCTCATCGCTGATCTCATCCATCACATAGTTTTCGAAATGACCAGAGTCCGTTGGTCCTGACTGACGCCAGATCTTTAGTTTGAGATTCTTTAAGTGGTTGCTCACTTGTAACTCCGTGTCGCTAGGTGAATTGCTTCAAAATTGAGTTCTTCAGAGTGACGAACTGACTTCGTCGGATCGCCTGTCCATTCCCATGCAGCAACGTGAGCGAAGTCTTCGTCGTTACGGAGAGCTTCACCTTCATCGGTTTGGTACTCGGCGCGGAAGTGACCGCCACAACTCTCTTCACGTTCAAGGGCGTCACGGCACATCAACATTCCTAACTGGAAGAAATCATCTACTCGTCCAGCTTTTTCTAAGGTCTGATTCATACTTTCAGCATCACCTGTAACGCGCAGGTCTTTCTGGAATTCCTCGTACAAGGCAGGCAGTTCAGACAATGCTTTTTCAAGACCTTGTTGGGTGCGTTCCATGCCGCAGTAATCCCAAATGATGCGGCCCACTTCACGATGGAAGTAGTCAGGTGATCGCGAGCCTTTGATATCAACATAACCCTGATAACGAGCGGCGGCAGCCAACTCTGCTTCTTTGAAAGCAGGGTGATCTGTTCCGGGAATCGGCTTATTCAACATCGGCGCCAGATAGTTGCCAATGGTGTATGGCAAAACGAAGTAGCCATCAGCCAAACCTTGCATCAACGCCGAAGCACCTAAGCGGTTCGCGCCATGATCAGAGAAGTTGGCCTCGCCAGCGGCATAGAGACCAGGAATATTGGTCATCAGTTCATAGTCCACCCACAAACCACCCATTGTGTAATGAGTGGCGGGATAGATACGCATTGGCACGTCGTAAGGATTCTCGCCAGCGATGCGCTCATACATCTGGAATAAGTTTCCATAACGCTCTTCAACAACGTCTTTGCCGAGACGATTGACTGCGTCACTGAAATCGAGGTACACACCATTTTTCAGTGGACCCACACCGAGACCAGCGTCAACAGCACGCTTAGCGGCGCGCGAGGAGACGTCACGTGGAGCCAAGTTTCCATAACTCGGATACAAACGCTCAAGAATGTAATCGCGTTCGGCTTCAGGCACTTGATCAGCAGAACGAGACTCGTCAGCATTCGTCGGAACCCAAACTCGTCCATCATTACGCAACGATTCTGACATCAGCGTCAACTTGGATTGGGTTGGATCACTCTGTGGAATGCAGGTCGGGTGAATCTGTGTATAACAAGGATTCGCGAATGCTGCACCTTTGCGGTGGGCTCGCCATGCGGCCGTCACGTTACAAGCCATTGCATTTGTCGACAGGTAGAAGACGTTTCCATATCCGCCCGTGGCCATCACGACTGCGTGGGCCGCATGCGAAACCACTTCACCGTTCACTAAGTCGCGAGTGACGATTCCCGCACAGCGATCATCAACCGTCACAACATCGACAAGTTCAGTGCGGTTAAACATGCGCACATTTCCGAGACCAATCTGGCGCGCCAGTTGCTGATAAGCGCCCAACAACAACTGCTGTCCTGTCTGACCACGAGCATAAAAAGTACGACTGACTTGCGCTCCACCAAATGATCGATTATCCAACAAGCCGCCGTATTCACGAGCAAAAGGAACCCCTTGGGCAACCATCTGATCAATAATGTTCACAGACACTTCAGCGAGTCGATGAACATTACTTTCGCGAGAACGGAAATCTCCACCCTTAATTGTGTCGTAGAACAAACGGTGCACACTGTCGCCATCACCCTGATAATTCTTAGCGGCGTTGATTCCACCCTGCGCCGCAATGCTGTGTGCACGGCGCGGCGAATCATGAAATGTAAAGACGTCGACCTGATAACCGAGTTCGGCCATCGTGGCTGCCGCTGATGCACCGGCAAGGCCTGTGCCGACAACTATGACTTTGAACTTTCGCTTGTTACCAGGCGCAACCAACTTGGCATCTTCTTTGTAAGTTGCCCATTTGTCGCCAATGGCACCAGCAGGAATTTTGGAATTGAATGTGATTGTCATGTGAGTATCTCCTAGTAGTTCCGAACAAGTACCCGTCAGCCGACAACGCCAGCGAGAACGGCAATGGGGAACGAAACGTTGCCAACGACGATGATCGTGGCAAATGAGGTAGCAACAGCGCGACGCCATTTATTAAAACGTGGATTGTTCCAACCAAGCGATTGGAACAAGCTCCAAACTCCGTGGAACAAGTGAGTACCAAGTGCGATATTGGCTAATACATAAAAAATTGCGACGGGAACTCTGTTCAGGCTGAAAGCAACTGCGCCGTACACATCCTTCAGGCCCTCAGCATCTTTTGTCCCGACGTATGAGTTCACCGAACCGGCGCCGAAGGTGAGATCGAGAAGATGCCAAATGACAAATAGGAGGACGATGATGCCGGTGTAACGCATCGTGCGACTGGCAAAACTTGCGACCTGATAATCGCGCTCACTTTGATACTTCACTGGGCGGGCATGGCGATTGATCACCGTCAGCGTGTAGGCAGCATGAATGTGCAATAGTGCCATCGTTGCAAGGCCGCCACGCATTAACCACAAGGCGTATTTCTCAGGAAGAATTGGATACAGCAAGCGCTCAAGAAAATGCGCGTAGTGGTTGAGGTCTTGCGCACCAAAATACATTTTGAGATTGCCGATCATATGGAATAGCACGAAACCCAAAAGACCAATGCCAGTAATGGCCATCACATACTTTTTGCCCACGGCTGTGCTGTAGAGGTCAATCAAAAACGGCCGCCGGCGGCGAGTCGCTCGGTCAATTGCGGTGCCGGAGACCGGACCCCTCTTCATCGTTGTTTGCGCCATGACGATCTGCGCCTTTCAGAACTGAGACGGTCCATCAGATGATGAACTCAATCAAACGCTACTCCTCTCACCCTCTCACCCTGAAGTACGCCCTACCCAAATTCTCTGTAAAGCCAACCGTCACATGAGTTCTTTGCGGAGATCTGAGAAATATTCCACAATTTTCTCCCAGAATCCCCCGTGGTGTCGCTGATAACCCTCAGGATTATCTACAATCGTTACGCCCGTGGTGGGTGGCCAACCGGGCCGCCCCCGAATGTCCCAAGGAGTTACTAGTGTTCTCACTTTTTGCCGCAGAAGGCGGATGGCAGTCATTTACTCTTAAAGGTGGCGAATGGGCCGTGTTGTGGTTATCCGCAGCATCAGCGCTCATGGCCCTCGGAGTTGGATTCTTCCTCGTCCGTAAAGTCCTCGCTGAGGATCAAGGTTCACCAAAGATGCGTGAAATCGCCAAAGCGATTCAGGATGGTGCTCTTACCTACCTCAAGCGTCAATTCAAGACCATTGCAGTGATCTTGGTGCCCTTGGCAGTCATCGTCTTTGTGACATCGACCAAGATCATCAAGCCCAATGGTTCGGTCGCCCTATCCTTTGGCCAAGCTGGATTGTGGCGCACCATCGCCTTCATCTTGGGCTGTGGCGCCTCAGGTCTCACGGGTTACATCGGTATGACCTTGGCAACTCAAGGCAACGTTCGTACTGCCGCCGCCGCTCTCAGTGGCAGCATGCCCCGAGCCCTCACGGTGGCCTTTCGCACCGGTGGCGTGGCTGGTATGTTCACCGTCGGTCTCGGTCTGCTCGGTGCCACTGGCATCATCATGGCTTTCCAGAACACTTCGTCTGTGATCCTCATCGGCTTCGGCTTCGGTGGTTCACTTTTGGCTTTGTTCTTGCGAGTTGGTGGCGGAATCTTCACCAAGGCCGCCGACGTTGGCGCCGACTTGGTAGGAAAGGTTGAAGCCGGAATTCCCGAGGACGACCCGCGTAACCCAGCCACAATCGCCGACAATGTGGGAGACAACGTAGGTGACTGCGCTGGCATGGCTGCTGACCTCTTCGAGAGTTACGAAGTCACCTTGGTGGCCTCGATCATCCTCGGTGTGGCCGCTTTCAACTCCATCGGTCTCAACCCGGCCCTCGGTTTAGTGTTCCCCTTGGCCTGCCGTGCCATCGGTGTGATCGCCTCAATCTTCGGCGTGTTTGCTGTCAAGGCCAAAGACGATGAAACCGATGCCTTGAAGCCAATCAACCGTGGTTTCTTAGTGGCCGGCGTGATCACTTTGCTCGGAACTCTGGCTCTCTCATTGACTTACGTCGGTAACGATAAGGGTGTACTTGACAGCGAAGGAAAAGTTCGACTCTTGAGTGGCGCCGGATGGCGCGTCTTTGGTGCTGTGGCAATTGGTTTGATCCTGGCGCAGTTAGTCAGTCGTCTGACCGAGTACTACACCAGCACGCATTACCGTCCAGTCCAGGAAATCGCCGAATCATCACAAACTGGTCCCGCCACTGTTGTTTTGTCGGGTACCGCCTACGGACTTGAGAGTTCGGTATACGCCGTTATCGCCATCGCTATCGCCATTGGCGCAGCGATCGGTCTTGGTGGCGGAAACCTCACTTTCAGTTTCTACCTCGTCGCCTTGTGCGGCATGGGAATGTTGGCCACTACTGGTGTCATTGTTTCTGAAGACACCTTTGGTCCAGTCAGCGACAATGCTGCTGGAATCGCTGAAATGTCCGGCGAATTCCACGGTGAGCCAGCAAAGATCATGGTTGCTCTTGACGCTGTCGGCAACACCACCAAGGCAGTGACCAAAGGATTTGCCATCGGTTCTGCTGTTATCGCTGCCGTGGCTTTGTTTGCTTCATACATTGAGACAGCTGGCGCGAACCTCAAGGACAGTTTGGGAGAACCTCTCGTTGACGGAGTCACAAACCTTGCCGACGGCGTGTTCAAACTGCCTGAGTTGGCAATCAACGTGGCCGAGCCCAAGGTATTCATCGGTTTGCTGCTCGGTGGATCCATTCCGTTCTTGTTCTCGGCATTGGCAATTCGCGCCGTTGGTCGCACCGCCGGAGTTGTTGTGCAAGAAGTGCGTAATCAGTTTGCTGATGGCGGCATCATGGCCGGCACCAAACAGCCTGACTACGGCCCAGTGATTGACATCTGCACCAAGGCGTCTTTACGCGAACTCACCACGCCAGCTCTGTTGGCAGTGCTGGCTCCCGTTGTGGTCGGCTTCGGCATTGACTGGAAAGCCCTCGGCGCATTCTTGGCCGCAGTCATCTTGGTTGGTCAGTTGATGGCCAACTACCTCAGCAATGCTGGTGGTGCTTGGGATAACGCCAAGAAATACATCGAAGACGGCAAGTACGGTGGCAAAGGCAGCGAATCCCATAAGGCTGCCGTCATTGGTGACACTGTCGGCGATCCGTTCAAGGACACTGCTGGTCCGGCGTTGAACCCGCTGATCAAAGTTATGAACTTGGTTTCCTTGCTGATTCTTCCTGCAATTATCACGCAAGCAGACAGTGGTTCGCGTTACGTCATCGCCGGAGTAGCACTCGTGATCATCATCGGATCGCTGATCTTCTCAGGTCGTCGTACTGACGGCATCGCTGCTCTCAGCAAAGAGACAGTTGCTGCTCACTGACGAGTTGTATTCATAGAACTGCAAAAGAGGCGCCCGCAAGGGCGCCTCTTTTGTTTCGGTGCAGACGTTGCAACACCACGAACAACTAAGGTCATCACATGCTCGCATTGTTTGATATTGAATCGTGGCTCGACAAAGGCGGGCTCGTTCTTTTGGCCGCCATCGTGTTTGCCGAATCGGGATTGCTGATTGGTTTTTTTCTGCCTGGTGATTCGTTGCTTTTTATCGCTGGCTTTCTTTCATCAACCGCCGGAGGTAATGTTCTCCCTGCTCTGCCAATAGTTGCTCTCGTCACTTTTGTTGCAGCTGTAACCGGCGACCAGGTTGGTTACCTCTTTGGGCGCAAGGTCGGTCCAAGTTTGTTTGATCGGCCGCAAAGCCGGCTCTTCAATCCGAAGAATATTGAGAAAGCCCACGCATTTTTTGAAAAGCATGGTTCGAAGACCGTTGTGATGGCACGATTTGTTCCAATCGTGCGAACATTTGCTCCGATCGTTGCTGGTGTTGGAAAAATGAACTACCGCACCTTCGTGATCTACAACATCGTCGGTGGAGCCTTGTGGGGTATCGGAATCACAACTCTTGGCTACTTCTTAGGTGAGGTGTCTTGGATTGAAAGCAATATTGAAATCGCACTGATTTTGATCGTCATTATCTCGGTACTTCCCATGGCGATTGAAATTTGGCGCCATCGTCGTTCCGCCCAGTCATAAGCCGGATTTTCGCTGGCAGACTAAGAACTTATGAGCACTCACACCGTTCGCTATCTCAGTCTTGAGTGGATTGATGCCCTCACTGAAGCGGTTGCCTCCAACCAAGCCATTGCCTTACTCGCCAGCGAACACAACATCGGTATTACGCAGACTGTCACTGGTGGTCCTGAAGGCGAGGTCACATATCACTTGCAGGTCGGCGATGGACACGCCACATTTGGTGCTGGCGCAGCCGAGCCAGAAGATGTGCGTTTCGAACAGGACTGGGAAACAGCAACCGCCGTCGCCACCGACAAACTCAACGCCCAACAGGCCTTCATCACGGGTCGCATTCGTCTGTACGGCGATCAGGAAAAGTTGCTCGCCAATACCCCCGTGTTCGCCGCATTAGATGCAGTATTCGGCGCAGTGCGCACGTTCACCGAGTACCGCTGACTTCCCCGCTCAGCGCAAAGATGGAACGCGCAATAAAGCCGGCGAAATAGTTTCGAAAATGTAGTTCGCCCCTTGACGATACACATGCAGACCGTCGTATCGCAGACTGAGATCAGTGGCAATTTTTTCATCTGCGCACCAACCATCTGGGCCTTCGATAAATGTTGTCGTGGCGACATTTATGGCAGCAACTTGACGCAACAAATCATTGAGATGAGCAACCCTGTCATCCATCGCTCGTTCTGGCAACACCGGCGTCGCTGCATCAATGGGTCGCATACACGGCACCTCGAGTAAGGCCATCGCCGAACCCTGAGCCACGACGGCGTCAATACCGCCTTGAAGATTGGCAATCCATTTGCTGTCAAACTCAGGAGTTGCAAAAACATAAGTCACCGAATCAAGTTCGATATCAAAGACATCCCAAGCACCTGTGACGAGCAAAGTCACATCGGGTTGATTAATGCGCGCCGCATTCTCCCAACGCTGCACTGGTGGACCACAGTCAACAAATGACCAACCAAACTTCGGTTGTTGAGTAATCACTCGACCATCTTCAAAGAGGCCACACCCAGACGAGGTTTTCTTGATCAAGGTGAAATACTTATCAAGATCTGCGGGACGATTAATCACTAAGGAATGTCCCTGACTGTCACCAACAACTAACAACGTGCGTGGCAAAGGTGGCATGACGAATGGAACCGAACTAGTCGTTGACTCGGAGGACCCATCATCAGGTATCTGTCCGCTGGGAACCGTTGAGGCATTATCCAATACCGTCGTTGCTGTCAGTACAGATTCATCAAAGTCCACGACCGCCCCACCCTGACCAGCAATAGGTGCCGGCGTTCGCAGAAGTCCGACAACGAGTGCCGCCGTTGGCAGAAAAAAAATGACTGATAACACAGAGAAAGTCCTCAGCAGACGCCGTCGCTGTGGACGATAAAGAATCCGCCATTGGCGTCCCAACCAACCCGAACGCATCGGTTGTTCAACAAAACGCAGACAACATTCCGCTAGCAGAATCGACACTAATAACGCTGGCCAAACACGTACTCTGTCTTGTCGCACTCCAAAAGCAACAAACATCGGCCAATGCCAAAGATATAAACCATAACTTCGTTTTCCGATCGCCACTAACCAAGTCATTGAGAGCAGTCCACGCAATTGACTACGCGGGTTGAGGGTGACCTCGAGGGCGATCAGGGCCGAGAAAACAGCGACTAGAGCCAACCCTCCGCGATAGACCAGCAGCGAATCCACATGGAAGGGGATGAAGGACAATAGCAACAAGGCGAATACAGGTAACACCAAACGACTGGGCCATTGTGGAATGGGGAAACCACGAGGGTGAGAAGCCACCCAAAAAGCCGCCGCCGCGCCAATGAGTAATCCACCAAACCGCGTCACGGTTGAAAGATAGAGAAAGTTCACGCGGTCGTCGTCGGCCCCGAAACTGGCGAGAGCGGTAGCAAACCAAATCAGGAGTGCCACTGCTGTCAGTAAATAAGCCATTCGCCGACGAAGATGTGTGCTCGAAGCTCTTTTTATCAGCAAAATTGCTACTACTGGCCAGATGAGATACCACTGTTCTTCAACCGCCAAACTCCATAGGTGACGCAACAGAGGTGGATTCGCTAATCCGAAATAGGGAATGTCAGATGCAAAGATCTGCCACCAATTGGAAAAATAAAAAATGCCCGGCAATGCATCATGTCTGAATGCCGCTACGTGTTGGTGTCCGAAGAAGATGACCCATAATCCGATCACGGTGAGCATTGCCACTAACGCTGGCAACAAACGTCGAGCACGACGAATCCAAAATTCACGCAGGTTGATTGATCCTTGAGAGCGGTGTTCACCGATCAATAGTGATGTGATCAAGAAACCAGAAACGACGAAAAATACTTCAACGCCGAGAAACCCTCCTCCCAGCCATGTGAACCCCGCGTGATAAATAATGACCGCTATCACCGAGATGGCACGCAAGCCGTCCAGCGCAGGTTCGTAACGTACGAATGACTGATTCGACGACCTCGTGTCGTTCAAAG
>CALGTP010000835.1 GCA_937902105.1 uncultured Actinomycetes bacterium | reverse complement strand
AGCCCCATAGAACAACCATGACATTTGGCAAATTTGAAGCCAGAACTCTCGAACAAATCAACAAGAGGCTCAACAGGCCAACCAGCACAATATGACGGCCACTCAAACGCAACAGTATTGCCAGGAACGGCGCCTATCAATTTAGCAAGTTTGATGAAGTTCATTATCATGATGACTGACTCCTCCTGCATTAACTTAAGTTTGGCCTTAAATTTCCTACCTAGTCTGAAACTGTTGAACACATTCCATTTAGACCATGGTTTGCAAGGAGGTGAGGCCCACAAGTCAATTGACAAACCCTGCTTCGTGTACGCTTGCACATCCTTCATAGCAAGTTCGACTCCTGCGTCTGTGGCAAGGTCATGACTGTCTGCTGTCATTCTTAGATGACTCATGTTGTTCTTGATTGCTGTACTTGTTAGAACACTGTTCTCTGAACAAAAAGCTTCAACCAACACACGCCCTTTAGCAGTTGCTGAACAAACCTCGGTGGTCGATCTAGCTGCAGCGGCAAACTCTGTGCGGTCATGAAAAAGCTCAGCCTCGGCAATGATATCATCAACATCTGTCATGTGTTGAAGATCAGTTACAGAAGCTACTGTGCTCGTGTCGGAGTCTGACGACCCCCCAAAGATTCTGGCAGAAAGGGCGGCACCTGAGGAAGAAGCAGCATCTTTCATCTTGCGCTCTTGCGCAGCAATGCGGATCTGAATCTCTTTGGCGCGCCGGCCTGGGTTCATCATGGCCCAGACCTGGGTCTGGATGTCCGAAGGTCGCGTAGAGCCTGCTCTGGCTCGCGTCTTGTTCCCGTAGACGTCTTCACCTCCACCAGCATCGTAGTTAGGTTGCGTGCTCTTCTGCTCGCCCGCTTCGCTTTGAAGAGGCACAACTGTATCGCCAGCTGTAGCAGTTGTTGAGACGATGTCTGTCTCTTGAACACCGGGTTCCGGAAGATCTATGGCAGCATGAGCATCAACATCTACTTCTGCAACGCCGTCTTCCGTCAATACTTCAACGGGCCTGCCCTGAATCTCATCAACTTTCGAAGCTCGGACTTCGACGATGTCGCCGAGGAGCTCCAGATCGGTGACAACACCCTGAAGTTTGGCAAAGTCTCTGCACTGAACCATCTCACGCAGCTTGCGGACGGGAAAAGTGAGCTTCTCTGGAATCCGAACGTCCATCGTCCGAACAATACGCAAAGGAAAGCCACGATCTGTGAAGAAACGAAGGTCAAGCACCTTAAACGATCCGTCCCATTTGTTCCCAATGTCATAGAAACCAAGAAAGATTGCATCAACGCCGTTCGATTCAGGTTTCGTACCTGAGCTCTGCTCGTCCAAAACAAATGTAACGTGCTGTCCAAACGCGAGGTCCTTAGGTCCAGTGAAAGCCTCACCAAACCGCGCTTCATATGGCGTTTTTCCAGTCGACGGCCTGATGTAAGTAACGTTGCTGCTATAACACCATGCATCGCCAGCGAGAGGATAGAATTTGGGTCCGAGACCGCTTGTGAGCAAAGAGACTGTGATACCGCCGGACACGACGCCAACATCTCGCTCTTCAATCGCATTCGTTTGAGGCGTCCGAGGAACGCTTTTAAGCATCGGTAGTTTCAACACCTTCTCGACTGCATGGATAAGTTCGGCTCCGTTGTCGGATCTGCAGTGATCAAGTTCTTTGAGCTGGATGCCAGAGAATTTGCGGATGGCAGCTTCAACAGACTCAGAAGTCCGGTTAGGAGTGCCAATGAAACCTCTGTACTCGCAGCCCTGATCCTTCAAGTGAAGTGCTGCTTTGATTCCACCAATCGCGGGTTCGAGCTTCTTGCCTGGAAGGTAGAAGTCGAACTGAAGCTCCTCACCGAACTTCGTGTGCCTGCGAATCTTGTTCTTCTTCCGCCTGTGGTATCGTCTCTTCTGCTTTGCCTGTTTGCAAAAGCGGCAGTGCTCACTACCAGGCCCGAGGTGCGTGGCAAAGTGGCTGCGTGGAACCTTCAAGTCGTAATTCT
>CALGTP010000834.1 GCA_937902105.1 uncultured Actinomycetes bacterium | reverse complement strand
ACCGCTTCGCTCTTGCATTCGATGCCGAAATGATTGACAGCACCGGCGAAGAAGACCTGAACATTTTGTGCCAAAATATATCTGAAGCGTTTACCTGTTCAGCGCGCTCAACACTGCCATCTTACACTGCAAAGGCGCACAAACCATGGATAAGCAATACTGTATTGCACCTGGTCGACTCCCGTAACGCTGCGAGACGTGAGGGCCATTTTGCTGAGGAGAAGCGTTTGAGTAAGCAGATCAAGCTAGCAGTCGCACAGGACAAAGCCTTGTGGCTCGATGAACTTCTGGCTTCCGGTGATTGGCAACAAGTTCGCAAGCTGCGCAAAGGGAGGCGTGTGCAGCAAGGCCGTCTAAAAGACAAGACCGGCAGCATTGTTGATAGCGATGGCCGTGCAGAGACACAGGCCGATCACTTATACGATGTGCAATGGGCAGTCCGACCAACTACTGCTATGAACTCCAGCCAGCCCATTGGTCCACCTTTGCCCGTCGAGGAGGGTAACATCACCGAGGGCGAGGTCATAGACGCGGGCAGCAGCCTGAAATGGAACAAGGCATGCGGGCCAGATGAGCTCCCAGCTGAATTCTGGAAAGCCATTTGCCGGAAAGGCACACCTGCTTGCAGATGGGCCGTGCAGTTGTGCAGCAGATGCTGGTCTGAAGGGGCCGTTCCCGAGGAGTGGCACACATCACTTGTGACGGCCATCTTCAAGAAGGGAGACGTAGCTGACTGCGAGAACTATCGCCCTACCTCGCTATTGGCAATTGGTTATAAGCTACTAGCTATAATTCTCTTGCGGCGCCTGAAGACAGCTGGTGCTGAGGACAGAATCTGGAAAACCCAGTTCGGGTTCAAGTCTGGTTGGGGCACAGCGGACGCCCTCTTCCTTGCCAGGCGTCTGATGGACACAGCCTGGGCAAACAAGGACGGTCGGATTATACTGCTAGATCTCGACTGGGCCAAGGCCTTTGACAGCGTCTGTCCTGACGCGCTGCTTCTTTCCTTGGAACGCTTTGGCGTCCCAGCCACCTTCCGGAAAGTTGTTGCCAGTATCTACTCCAACCGAACGTTTAGAGTGAGAGATGCTGGGTCCACGTCGACTGAACACGTACAGCACTTCGGCATCTGCCAGGGATGCCCCCTCTCCCCGTTCCTCTTTGCAATCGTTATGACGACTCTGCTCTACGACGCACGGAAGGACCTTGAACAAAACCACATCAGCACTGCAGAGAGGCTCCCGGTGTCTGAGCTGCTTTATGCAGACGACACACTTGTTGTCGACGTCGATGCCACGAGAGCTGAGGAATTCATGAACTGCATTGGCAAAGCAGGCCTGAACTATGGGCTGAATTTCAACTGGAAGAAGCTCGAGGTGCTGCCACTGCGATGTGAGGCCATCATCCGAAAGCCTGATAATGGCTACGTGAAGCAGAAAGACTCCATAGTCTACCTGGGGGCGGTGCTGTCCAAAGACGCCTCCATAGGCCCAGAGCTGTCACGACGCATCGGAGCTGCGGAGGGGGAGTTCTCTCTGCTAGCCAGGGTATGGTCACACTGCAAGCTCCCCTTGCAGAAGAAGCTCCGCATCTTCGAGGCGTGCATTATGAGTAAGCTGTTGTACTGTCTCCACACGGCATGGCTCAACACAGTCGAGAGGCGAAAGCTGGATGCTTTTCACTTGAGGTGTCTACGGAGAATCGCCGGCATCAAGCCATCCTACGTAAGCAGGGTGAGCAACGAGTTTGTGCTGCAAACGACGAAGCAGCGGAGAGCCAGCAGTACACTGCTACAACGACAGATGTCATTCATGGGTAAAGTGGCCAGACTGCCGGACACAGATGCTACACGTCAGAGTTTGTTTTCGCCCTTTTCAACGGAGCTGGTGCAGTTGGTGGGCAAACGGAAACGAGGACGCCCCAGAGCAGTATGGGCAACAGAAGTGCACAAGCATTGCTTGAAAGCAGCGGGCAGCAAGCAAGATCTAGACGAACACTGGAACCGCACAGCTGCTGCTCGACACTCCTGGCAAGCTGTGATTAAGAAATATGCGAATGATTTATTGCACGCTGTTCCAGAGCAGGGTGTATCATCCCATGCCCATGTGCCTAGAGTGCTCGGCTAGATT
>CALGTP010000833.1 GCA_937902105.1 uncultured Actinomycetes bacterium | reverse complement strand
AGCCTTTGTGCCCGCTGATTTGACTGCCGAAGGTCACTGGAATTCGAGACTTGGAATAATAATCGTTTGCCCTAGAAATAGATGTGACTCGCGCCGTCGTAATGCCCATCGTTCCCAAAAATGGACACCATTTATACGCCCGTCCACTATTGGCCTGGATTCCATTACCCATGTAGAAGCCCAGGAGGCAGCCTAGTGCGGTGTCGACCTCAAACATTTCTACCCCTCGACGTCGTATTGTTATCATACCTTTCCCCAATCCCTCCTGGTCTTCAAACCCTTGATACCTTATATCCCCTGATATGAAAGTTTCGGCGTGTGGGAAGCATTGTTCTTTGATATGATTGGCGAGTTTCAAGACGTCTTCCTCCACCCCCCTGGCTGATGTCTGCCTGTTGTTGTCCGCTTCTTCTCGCCGAGCTTGCTCAATCCGGATACATAGCACACTTTCACGTTCTCGTTCGCTCTGCTGCTCAAGTGGTGCCCAGCACATTCGCACCAGACACCTTGACCACCATTCTGGAGTCATCTCCAGCAGATTCTGCACGTTACTGGCGCATTCATGCGACATGCCTTCCTGTTTTTGCATCCATGTATTCATGGTTGCACTCCATTTGGGAATGCCTACATGCACATGCATTTTTGGAATGCCCGATTTCGCTCCTCGATGTAGACAAGCATGGTTGCCTTGCTCCTTGCGCCCTGCGTAGCTCTCAGTTCCTGCTATTGAGCATCCTTCGTTGGTGGCGAACCTGTTTCCTGGGGTCACCAGAGTATGATTGCCGGCTATGTGGATGGGACCACTTCCCCTTCCTTTTGCCTTCCACACTTCAGTCAATACACATGGATTTTCCAGTTTGCCCACCAACATATCCAAGGGCACGAAAGAAGGTTGCTCCAGCATGATTGCTAGGAGTATCAGCTCTCTCTGAAAGGCCTCTGATATTCCTAGCATATCATACACCTTGGTCCACGATCGGAGGCAATGCCCTTCCACCAACGGGTCCGGCACCAGGGTTGTCACACTTCCTAGCTTTTCCTCCTCACGGCACACCCACACTTCAACCTTGTCTTGTTTAATCCGTTGTTTGTCAGTTAAGAGCCTGTAGAGGGAAGCATTTGGCTGAACCTTGACTGTCACTGCTACCAGAGGCGGTCTTGTCCCTCGTCGACGGCGAATAGCGCATGTGGCCCTATCCCACTCTCCGTCTGTCGCACATACTTCAGCATCCTTCAGTAGCGCTAGCGCCTGATGTCTGCTGGTCGCTTGAATTCCTTGGAAGCACAGCGTAATTTCCTGCACCCCCTCAATACACGTTGTCCATATACGCTGTCCTCTTTCTGCACTCAGTTTTTGTGCAAGCGGGACTAGAAGGTCATCTCTAACCCGGATGGCTGCTTGCCACATCTCTCTAGTACATACAAAATCATTGTCGTCCCTTGTGGTTCGCAGAAGTTCCGTAATGGCCTTCGCGCTCGCCGTCTCCGCCCTCCAGGTTTCCATGGTTGATCTCTGGTTGTGCTGTGTGCACCACTCAAGAACTCTGTCTCGAGCTTCTTCGCACTTCACCGCGTTTCGCTCATCAACTTCCTTCTCTTCCCGGAGCTTCCTGCCCAGCTGCCACCGTTCATTTTTGATATTGTTAATCGCCTCTTCAGAGTCAATTAACACGCTTCGTTGATCCCGCGCACCCCCTGGTTGTAGTAAAGTCGGCATTTGCACTCTACCTTCACCTGAGGTGGGAGCTGCCTGCGTCTCAGTAACCATCAGGCTGGGCAGCGTTATGGGACACCGTGACACATGCTTATTAAAATCTCTATTGAGGCATTGCTGGGAACAGTACTTTACCCCCTGGCAGCGTTCACAGGTTATATTCGTACTTTCTTCGTGTACAATATCCTCTCCACATGCTGGACAGCTCGTAGAATTAGGTTCACATTCTCGATGATGCGTTTTTGTCCAATGTCGCTCCTTGCACTGGCTCCCGCAGTATGTTGGGATTTTGCATCTAACACATCTTTCCTGCATTGTACAGTTGACCACTATACTTGAGCATTCAGCACACCTTTTCGATGCCTCCTGACACTGAGGAGCCCCACATCGCTGTCCTTGTTTGGCCCCAAAGGAGTTACGCACCCATAAAGCTTGTGTGGTGTCGTCCCGTTTGGTCTGTGTCTTCAGCGGCGGCACTAATTTAGATGCTCCAGGCCCATTCACCTGGTTTTTTTCTCGTGCATCTTTGTTAGTGGTGGGTGCAAAGATCTCATTGAGGCTTCGCTGCCGTTTTACCGTCTTTCCACTCTCAGGCAATGATCGAGGCGCATCAGATCTCGTGGTGCCCGACGTAATTGCACGTACGTCTGTCCTGCTGGCACCTACCGCAGATAATTGCTTTTCCCCAGCGAGCGAGGCCTCACTCTCACTTCCACC
>CALGTP010000832.1 GCA_937902105.1 uncultured Actinomycetes bacterium | reverse complement strand
AAATTGGTCAAGCTACAAAGGGCTCACGGTGGATACCTTGGCACACAGAGGCGATGAAGGACGTGGTTACCTGCGATAAGTCTCGGGGAGCTGGAAACACGCTTTGATCCGGGAATTTCCGAATGGGGCAACCCCTAGAACGGCCGCCTGAATCCATAGGGCGGCGCGAGCCAACCCAGCGAACTGAAACATCTTAGTAGCTGGAGGAAAGGAAAGTAAAAACGACTCCCTAAGTAGCGGCGAGCGAACGGGGAAGAGCCTAAACCGATGGATTCGTCCATCGGGGTTGTGGGACAGCAACGTGGACCAACGGAGTTAGAAGAAGCGTTTGAATGGCGCGCCACAGAGGGTGAAAGCCCCGTATTCGAAAACAAAGTTGGCCTAGCTGTATCCCGAGTAGCACGGAGCACGTGAAATTCCGTGTGAATCTGCGAGGACCACCTCGTAAGGCTAAATATTCCTGAATGACCGATAGTGAAACAGTACCGCGAGGGAAAGGTGAAAAGAACCCCGGGAGGGGAGTGAAATAGAACATGAAACCGTGAGCTTACAAGCAATGGGAGCCCGACTAATCGGGTGACCGTGTGCCTGTTGAAGAATGAGCCGGCGACTTATAGGCACTGGCAGGTTAAACCGGGAATGGTGGAGCCATAGCGAAAGCGAGTCTGAATAGGGCGATCGTCAGTGTTTATAGACCCGAACCCGGGTGATCTAACCATGGCCAGGATGAAGCTTGGGTGATACCAAGTGGAGGTCCGAACCGACTGATGTTGAAAAATCAGCGGATGAGCTGTGGTTAGGGGTGAAATGCCAATCGAACCCGGAGCTAGCTGGTTCTCCCCGAAATACGTTGAGGCGTAGCGTCTAGTGCTCCAGCAGGGGGGTAAAGCCACCGTTTCGGTGCGGGCTGCGAGAGCGGTACCAAATCGATACGAACTCTGAATACCCTGTGTGTAACTAGGCAGTCAGACTGTGGGGGATAAGCTCCATGGTCGAAAGGGAAACAGCCCAGACCGCCAGCTAAGGTCCCCAAATCAATGCTGAGTGATAAAGGAGGTGGGATTGCCCAGACAACCAGGAGGTTTGCCTAGAAGCAGCCATCCTCAAAGGAGTGCGTAATAGCTCACTGGTCGAGCGATCCTGCGCCGAAAATGAACGGGGCTAAGCATTGTACCGAAGCTGCGGATTTAACTTGTTAAATGGTAGGGGAGCGTTCCATGTGGGGTGAAGCGTTAGCGTAAGCGGGCGTGGACTGCATGGAAGTGAGAATGTCGGCTTGAGTAGCGAAAACATGGGTGAGAATCCCATGCCCCGAAACCCTAAGGGTTCCTCCGGCAGGCTCGTCCGCGGAGGGTTAGTCAGGACCTAAGGCGAGGCCGAAAGGCGTAGTCGATGGACAACAGGTCAACATTCCTGTACCTGTGATGTTTTGGGAAGGGGGACGGAGAAGGCTAGCCAAGCCAGATGTTGGTTACTGGTCCAAGCGTTCGAGGTGTTGAGAACCGGTGAAAACGGTTTGAGCCAAGGCGTGAGTGCGAGCTGCTACGGCAGCGAAGTTGGTGATGTCATGCTTCCAAGAAAAGCCCTATACCCGTTAAGGCATCATGGCCTGTACCCGAAACCGACACAGGTGGGGTGGTAGAGAATACCGAGGGGCGCGAGGTAACTCTCTCTAAGGAACTCGGCAAAATGGCCCCGTAACTTCGGGAGAAGGGGTGCCACCGCAAGGTGGTCGCAGTGAAGAGGCCCAGGCGACTGTTTACCAAAAACACAGGTCTCCGCTAAGTCGCAAGACGATGTATGGGGGCTGACGCCTGCCCAGTGCCGGAAGGTTAAGGAAGCTGGTCAGCGCAAGCGAAGCTAGCGACTGAAGCCCCGGTGAACGGCGGCCGTAACTATAACGGTCCTAAGGTAGCGAAATTCCTTGTCGGGTAAGTTCCGACCCGCACGAAAGGCGTAACGATCTGGGCGCTGTCTCGGAGAGAGGCTCGGCGAAATAGAATTGTCTGTGAAGATGCGGACTACGTGCACCCGGACAGAAAGACCCTATGAAGCTTTACTGTAGCTTGGTATTGTGCCCGGGCTCGGAATGCGCAGGATAGGTGGGAGGCTTTGATCAACAGCTTGCGGGTTGTTGTGAGCCAACGGTGAGATACCACTCTTTGCGAGCTAGGGTTCTAACGGTCACCCGTCATCCGGAGACCGGACATTACCTGGTGGGCAGTTTGACTGGGGCGGTCGCCTCCTAAAAGGTAACGGAGGCGCGCAAAGGTTTGCTCAGGCTGGTTGGAAATCAGCCGACGAGTGTAAAAGCAGAAGCAAGCTTGACTGTGAGACCTACAAGTCGAACAGGGAGGAAACTCGGCTTTAGTGATCCGACGGTTCTGAGTGGAAGGGCCGTCGCTCAACGGATAAAAGTTACTCTAGGGATAACAGGCTGATCTCCCCCAAGAGTTCACATCGACGGGGAGGTTTGGCACCTCGATGTCGGCTCATCGCAACCTGGGGCTGAAGTAGGTCCCAAGGGTTGGGCTGTTCGCCCATTAAAGCGGTACGCGAGCTGGGTTCAGAACGTCGTGAGACAGTTCGGTCCATATCCGGTGCATGCGCAGGAATATTGAGAGGATTTCTCCCTAGTACGAGAGGACCGGGAGGAACGCACCTCTGGTGTACCAGTTATCGTGCCAACGGTAAACGCTGGGTAGCCATGTGCGGAGTGGATAACCGCTGAAAGCATCTAAGTGGGAAGCCCACCTCAAGATGAGTATTCCCATGGCGTTAGCCAGTAAGGTCACGGGAAGAACACCCGTTGATAGGCTCTATGTGGAAGCGCAGTAATGCGTGAAGCAGAGGAGTACTAATAGACCGAGGGCTTGACCATTACTCGAGCTCTTAGGTGTCAGCGATGACATAGCTTTTTTCCAGATTGTCAGCCCCTATCCACTTTTGAGGTACGTCGCAAGGCGTTGTCGCTTGAGGTGAATGGTTGACTGTTCCTATGCAGTTCTCAGGGTTCAACCTGGGAGTGAAGACTATCCTGGTGTCCATGGCGCAGTGGAACCACTCCGATCCATCTCGAACTCGGTTGTGAAACGCTGCAGCGGCAACGATATTTGGGGGGCAGCCCCCTGAGAAAATAGC
>CALGTP010000831.1 GCA_937902105.1 uncultured Actinomycetes bacterium | reverse complement strand
GAGGGATTAAATTCCGATGGAATCCAACGTGTGACAATTTTAATACCTGTGGCTAAACTGATTGCAGCTAACTCTCTCAAAACTGGAACAAGATTCTTCTTACTGGAACGCCCTCTGCAACATCCAAGGCATAGCGACATGTTGTCAACAAGAAACAAAATTTTGCAACCGAGGGATGAGGAAGAGCGAATTGCATGATGAACTGCATGAAGAAGGGCTCTGCCTTCGCTTCTAGTAATGTGCTCGCTTCTAGACAATTTACCAACATGAACAACTTTCCAAGAATTGCACTCCAATAGCGCATGAGGAATTTCCTCAAACAATGAAACTTCTTGCTGCAACTGCTGATCATGTTCAAGGAGGAGGAAGTCAGGGGAAGAAACCTCTAAACCCAGGGCAGACTTTCGGGCCGAAATTTTGTCATCAACCAAATAACGCCACCTCTCTGACTTCCTACCAAGATGACCTGTGAGACTGCTATCAACCAACTTGCTGCACACACCAATGCCAATTGACGAAGCATCAGAAGCAAACAAACAAGGCGACCAAGCAGCACATTGATTAGCAGTGAACAGCGGAAGCAGTGCACGGACTTGCAAAAGCTCCTTCCGCACGGAAGGCCACAACTGAGTATTGTCAAGATAATGAGCACGAAGAAAAGCGTAGCAATTTTTTAGGATGGACATGGCTTCACGAGAACAAAGCATAATCCAAATGAGGTGCCCAAGCAACACTTCTATCATGATGCCTGACATATGATTGCGCGCCAAAATGGCGTCGAGAGCAAGTTTGACTTTCCAAAACTTCTTGGGTTCAACACAAATTTTGCCGCCGGCAAACACCAAACCAATGAATTCCCCATGTTGAGCTGCTCTCTCGACCTCATGAACGACGAGTCCTAAGGAACGGAGCTGAGAAGCTATCTTCTCATTCACATGGTTTACCAAATCTGGATCCAACCCTTGGACCGCGAAATTATCAACATACACTGCAGCGCAAACATCCTTAATGGAGAGGGCAGCCGAAGGATCGTCAGTTGTTATGGAGGAACCAACCACGATGCCCGGGCATTTATCTCGGACTAAAGAACTGGGACTGACGCAATCTTCCACGACCTTCTCCAACACTGATTGGCAAAACAAAACACTCCAACTCCAGCCCATAGGAAGCACAGTAAGCACTGGTAGCAACAACTCATGTGGATCCAGAGTTTCACCATTCAAGCTGAACTGCTTACTATCTGCGGCGGAAATGGAGGGGAGAGCAAACATTTCACCCAATGAATCCGGAACACCAAGTCTGTAGAATGCATTTGAAATGTCACCGCTGGCAATATATGGACAACTATTTTTGGGAAATTCAACGTTGGCAAAAGCGGCCGTGCTCGGCAATTTAGTTTTTGGGGGGGACTTGAACTTACAGTTAAGGACTCTAGTGTCAAAAATAAGCCGCAACGAACCATCCTTCTTCCTGACGAAGAAGACGCCGAGGGTACCTCTTCTACCCTTGGCCCGTACATATTTAATCATGCCAGCCTCCTTAAGTCTACACAAAAAACTGCTATAAGTGGAAACGGATCCAAACAAAACGGGATCACAATAGGGATTACTCAAACCCAGCTTATGTTGGAGCTCACTAGCTTCATCGTGACTTCTAAGCATAGCAGCTCCACCCTCCATGAAAAACGGAGCCTCGCTGCTTTTGACAGCGGAGGCCAGATCAATAGGCTCTGCTCCCGAAGCTGGAAGAGAGAGATTTAAGGGATCATATGGAAGGATGTCTGACCGTTCAATGCTGTAAACGGATGAGTTGCAGAGGAGCTCGCTAAGGGCTCCTTCTGCCGTAGGCATATCACTGGGCAAATCAGGCACGGAAAGATACTGTTGTTTGATTTTGTCAATCACCTCATGGACCACTTTGGATCGGAGAACCTCAGTGGGTAAAGAATCATTGAAACCAGCAAGTTCGTTCAAAGCATGAATACCATCATTGCACCAGGACAGCTTATGGTTTTTCTTCAAAACTCGACGAGCAACCGATCGACTGATCTTTTGCTCGTGATCAAAACTATTGCCCAACAAAATTGGCAGCGGGAAAAGCCCTCGCTCACGCTCAGGACTCAGCGGCATACCAAAGGGCGGAGGTTCTCAGGCTTGAGGTCTCAGTCCACCTCCCAGGGAACCAAGCAAGCAACCGGTCAAGTGTAGAAGGTGAAGCCGAGCTACGGCTTCGGCGGCTTCAACAAGGCACGCTCCTCGCGCGCCTTCCGACGCTCTTTCATGATGAGCGCCTCTTTCCGCATCTCGTCTCCAATGTACGCAACAAGTTCGGGGAAAATGCAAAGGTTCACCCGCTGCTCATGCCCAGTGAAAAGTGCCTTCTCAGAAACTGAGCCGCCGCCGTCTTTGCCGCCGCCAGTGATTCTGTCCTTATGCTTCTCTTCAACAAACATCAACTCCCTCATCATGGTTTCTGCAATGACAAGGTTCCCCAAATTCAATTGGTCGTAGCACGTGCCGTACTGGAAAATGCGGCACAGGGTGTCGTGCGTTTCGACACCCGGATCTGTGCTTTGGAGCTTGAGATCGGATTTCCATTTCGCGTGCCATCCTGTAGGCGAGTTACCGTGTTCAAGCATAAACTTCAGGCCCCAAAGCAGGCATCTCGGCCCCTTGATTGGATAGTCGTCAAACTTTTCCTCAGTCATTTCGAGGATGCCCGAACGGAAGTCACGGTGGCGCTTGCCCTGTTCGTCAAACCGGACGGCTAAGGTCCGCAGGTCGTTGTCACCGGAAGGGCTGGCCGCCGCCCCAATGGCGCCGAGTCCAACCCCAAGTCCCCGTGCCAAACCAGCGAGACCACCTCCAGCTGCGCCCAAACCGCCGCCGAGCCCGAAGCCTGGAAGGGCCTGCAAGCCCACGCCGCCCCCGCCAATGGCACCACCTGCAGCGATGGCTCCAGCTACCGGGCCAGGCAAGGCCGGAGGCCCCAAGAGAGGACCAACGGCGGCCGGAGGGAGAGCAGCCGGAAGCGCAGCGGCGAGAGCCGCCTGGAGAGCACCGCCAGGTGGAGGAGCAGGAACCGCAGCGCCCAAGGCTCCCCCCCCTATACCTGCCCCGGGGGCAGGCGCGGCTCCAGGAA
>CALGTP010000830.1 GCA_937902105.1 uncultured Actinomycetes bacterium | reverse complement strand
CCACAAGGGCGCGCCGCTCGTCGATTAATGCTGGAGTTTGACTTGGCAGCAATGACCAATCTGGCGATTCGGTCTGCCTATACCTTGGTCGATGAGCAAGGTACAGCACATGCTGCTGAAAGTCTTCTCGCGGATTTCAGCATCCCGCTAGAAATTTCAGAACCTGTCGTGCGTTTTGCTAAGACATTTTTACAAGGCACGATGCTTCTTCAAGAACTCTCGGACTCCATCTTCGGACGTGATCTGCGACTGATCTACCAACCACTCGCCGACGCCTTCTGCAACGACATCGTTGCCCGTGAAAATGTTGTTAAATAGCCGACATCAATAAAGACGAATCACCAGTAATCGCTGCCACAAGTCCATCAGTGGCTGGCATCAATTGCTCACAAAAAAAGCGTGCCGAAGCAATTCGCTCGGCCACACAGCCCGCACCCACTTCATCTAAGGCTTGAATCGCAATGACAGCAGATTCGGCCAGTAAAAAGCCCGCCGTCAAAGTGCTGATCAATCGCAGGTACGGAGTTGCACCCGACAATGAATCGATCGGGTTCCCTGAATGATCCGCCAACCAAGTCGTGGCCACACGAGTGGCTGACAAGGTCTTGGCGAGCGCTACCCCAGTGGCACTAAGTTCACTATGCCCTTTGAGTTTTTCACACAATGCATCAATAGCACCAAGATGTCGCTTGACAACCTCGCCACCGCGCAAACCAAGTTTGCGACCCACAAGGTCCATCGCCTGGATCCCATTTGTGCCTTCGTAAATCGTGGTAATTCGCGCGTCGCGGTAATACTGCGCAACTCCGGTCTCTTCAATGAATCCCATGCCACCGTGAATCTGCACTGCGAGGCCCGTGAGTTCAACACCCATGTCGGTGCCCCAACCTTTTGACATCGGCGTCAATAATGCCGCCAAATCAGAAGCCCACTCGCGCTCGGCAGGGTCCTGATGATGTGTAGCAACATCGAGACAAGCCGCGTTCCAATACGTCAAACGTCGCAAAGCTTCAACCGTCGTCTTCATTGTCAACAACATTCGCTTGACATCTGGATGATCAATGATCGGCGATGACTCGCCTGCGGGAGCGCCGGGGGCACGACCTTGACGGCGATCCTTGGCGTATTGCAAAGCGTGTTGATACGCCCGATCCCCGAGGCCTAATCCCTCGACACCGACCGACAGCCGAGCCTGATTCATCATCGTGAACATGTATTGCATGCCACGATTTTCTTCGCCAATAAGAAATCCAATCGCACCACCATTATCGCCAAAAGACAAAGAGCATGTTGGGCTGGCGTGGATGCCAAGTTTGTGTTCGATAGCGGTGCACACGACATCGTTTCGGCGACCCAATGAACCATCATCGTTCAACAGAAATTTAGGAACTATGAAACAAGAAATACCCTTAGTTCCAGCCGGTGCATCAGGCGTGCGCGCCAAAACTAAATGAATAATATTGTCGGCCATATCGTGTTCGCCAAAGGTGATGTAAATCTTGTTGCCGAAAATGGAATAAGTTCCATCACTATTACGTTCAGCCTTGGTGCGCACCGCTCCCACATCGCTACCGGCATCTGGCTCAGTGAGATTCATCGTCCCCGACCATTCACCGGTCATCATCTTGGGGAGATAGGTCATCTTTTGGATTTCGGTTCCGTGATGAATGATCGCGTCAATGGCTCCCTGCGTCAAAGTCAGTGACATAGAAAAAGCCATATTGCAGGCGTTCATAATTTCTTGAATCGCAATGCCGACCATCCACGGGAAACCGCCACCACCGAAACCCTCATCAAATGGAACTGCTCCCCAACCAGCGTCCACAAAGTCCTGGTAGGCCTCGGTAAAACCTGGGGCCATGGTGATCGAATGATCAGCATTTAACTTCACGCCATGTGTGTCACCGATTTTGTTCAGAGGGGCGATTTTTTGTTCCATGAAACGAGCCGCTTCGTCAAGCAGATCACGCACGACAGAGGAATCAGCGTCAACGAATCCGGGCAAGGTCATTAAGCGATCAAGCCCACAGACGCGGTTGAGAACAAAATCAATATCAGTGAGAGGCGCTCGGTAATCGGTCACGCCACAACTTTAGAGGGATATCTTCAGGCACCCGTGAGTGAGCGCCAAGAAATTGGCGAAGCAGCGGTGACTTGTGTCGGTGTCATGCGCAATGTGGCTTCGGGAACCATGTCAGCGATGGCGCGTCCCTCAGCGTAGTGATGCACGTTGCCGACACCTGTGAATAACTTGGAGCGCACTTCAACAAGATCATCGGGAGAATGAGCGTCAAAGAAACCCCACATTGTGAAAGCGATGTTTAGATCGTGAATGACTGGAGCGCGACTGAATAACGAGGCCCGTCGCAATGCAATGTTCAGACATCCGCGCACCGCGTCATCACTGGACACGCCACCAATTAATTGCAAACGAGATCGCAAACGATTGGCAAGCAATAACGCGTAACCCTGATCGGGGCCCTGATAACCGAGGTGATCACCAGCAGGTTGGAACCCTTCAATATCTGTTGGTCGATCATTGATCCATGATGCTGGTGCCACATCTGGCGAGCCATAGGCACGGGTGACATCAAGGACTGGGGTCGGAGCGAACTTTGGTGCAGACATTGTTTCTACCGTATTCGCTCAGACGCCCGAGTGAAGAAGTCCGTAGATTAAAGATTCTTCAAGGGCCCTCCACGAAGCCTCAATGATGTTCGAACTAACGCCGATTGTCGTCCACGATCTATCACCGTCGGTGGCGTCAATCAACACGCGAGTGACTGCACCCGTGGCAGTTGCCCCATCCAAGATGCGCACCTTGTAGTCAGTCAGGTGGATTCGATCAACCTGTGGGTAGGCCTGCGAGACGGCAGCCCGCAACGCAGTGTCTATGGCGTTGACCGGTCCGTTGCCCTCAGATGTATGAACATGGCGCGTGGCCTCATTTTCTGGCCCGACCCACACCTTGACCGTGGCCTCAGTCGTGAATTCGCCATCCACTGTCTCATCGGTGATGACGCGCATCGACTCGACTCGGAAAAATGATTGCTTCCAACCCGTCGCTTTGCGCATCAATAACTCAAGCGAGGCATCGGCTGCTTCAAAGTGGTAACCCTCGTGTTCCAAGCGCTTGAGATCATCGATGATCTGATTTATCGCTAGGGGCTCAATGGTTAAACCAAGTTCTTCGGCTTTGATAGTGATCGTGGCCTTACCCGCCATCTCGCTGACGATGAAACGAGTTCCATTGCCAACTAAAGAAGGATCAACATGCTCATAGGCATCTTTGGCGCGCACGATGGCGCTGACATGCAGACCAGCTTTATGAGCAAATGCGCCGCTACCAACATAGGGAGCCTGAGGATTCATCGGACGATTCAATACTTCGGCCACATGATGGCTGACCGCAGTTAAATGTTCCAAACGCCCTTCTGGCAGACACTGGTAGCCGAGTTTTAACTGCAGATTTGGAATGACAGTTGTGAGATTGGTGTTACCAGTGCGCTCTCCGAGACCATTCAAGGTGCCTTGCACGTGGCGCGCACCGCTGAGGACTGCGGCCATGGAGTTAGCGACTGCGCAACCAGTGTCATCATGACAATGGATACCGATGATCACATCGTTGCCCACATGACTCTTGACTTTCGCCACGATGTCTTGGACCTCGTGAGGCAAACTTCCGCCGTTGGTATCGCACAACACAAGATGGCTCGCACCTTTGATCACGGCTGCTTCTAAAGCGCGTAAAGCAAACTCTTCGTTGTTCTTGAAACCGTCAAAAAAATGTTCCATGTCAACTAGGACGCGACGCCCATTGCCCTTGAGGTATTCAACTGAGTCAGCAATCATCGCGATGCCTTCATCAAGCGTGGTCTGCAACGCGTTGATGACGTGATAGTCCCAACTTTTGGCGACGATGCACACCGCGCTTGTGCCGGCATCGATGAGGTGACGCAAGGTGGGATCATCATCCACTTTGCCTTTGGGGCGACGTGTTGAACCGAAGGCGACCAACGTACTCGTCGTGAAATGCAACTCTTTGGCGGCGCGAGCAAAGAACTCAATGTCCTTCGGGTTGGCACCAGGCCAGCCGCCTTCGATGTAGTGCACACCGAGAAGATCGAGTTGCTCGGCAATACGCAGCTTGTCTTCTACGGACGCCGACACACCTTCAACCTGAAGGCCGTCTCTCAATGTTGTGTCAAAAACTTCGATCATGTTGCTCATGGGTTTTCTTTCTCTATGAGAGTTCATTCCAAGAAACAGAAAAGCCGCCCGGTGGGCGGCTGACTGCGCACGAGAATGAACCCGTGCGCTAGCGAATAATGATGATGGCAGCAGTGTTCCACGGAGTAGTTACGGCGTTCATCGGTTATCAGTCAACAGGATTGAGCGCCCCGAGTCAACGCCAAGCCCATATTTTTCGGTGTTTGGTCCCTCAACACCTCTGAAAAGATAAGGTTCGGGCATGACCGAACCGAAGCGAGACCTCCCTCCAGGTATGCAAGAACAGCTTGATCTTGGCTATACCTTTGGCGGATTAGCGACCTTTGGGCAGCGCCCCTTTCTCACCGAACCCTCCCAACTTGATGAATGGCAGCCCCATGTCGCCATCGTTGGAGCGCCTTACGACAATTCGACGACAAACCGCCCTGGCGCCCGCTTTGGCCCCAGAGCAATTCGCTCGCAGGCCTACGAGCCGGGCACATACCACATCGACCTAGACATCGAAATCTTTGATTGGCTGGAGGTCATTGACTTTGGCGATGCCTACTGTCCTCACGGCCAAACAGGTGTCAGCTTGGCGAATATCAAAACTCGTGTCGCAGAAGTTGCCCGCCGCGGCATCATCCCCATCACTCTCGGAGGAGATCACTCAATCACTTGGCCGGCTGCTTCAGCCGTAGCCGAGGCCCGCGGTATTGGAACTGTCGGAATGGTGCACTTTGATGCCCATGCCGACACCGCCGACATCATCGCTGGCAACTTGGCAAGCCATGGCACACCCATGCGTCGACTGATTGAATCCGGTGCAATACCAGGAAAAAACTTTGTGCAAGTCGGACTACGCGGTTACTGGCCGCCTAAAGAAGTCTTTGACTGGATGCGCTCTCAAGGTATGCGTTGGCACACCATGGATGAAATTTGGCAACGTGGTTTTCAAGCAGTGATGCGCGATGCAGTCAACGAGGCCCTCGAAAGCGCTGAAAGTTTATATATCTCTATTGACGTCGACAGTTTGGATCCGGCTTTCGCTCCTGGAACCGGTACACCCGAACCAGGTGGCATTTTGTCCTCAGATTTATTGCGCATGGTTCGCACTCTGTGTCTTGAACACAATGTGGTGGGTATCGACATTGTTGAAGTGGCGCCGGCCTATGACGTCAGCGAACTGACAGTCAATGTGGCTCATCGATTGGCCTTTGAATGTTTGGCTGGTCTCGCTGCGCGTCGCCGTTCACAATGATTGGTTGAACTGGTGGCGAGTTATGCCCAGTTTTGGGCATAACTCGCCACCAGTTCAACCAATGAGTTCGCACCAATGGGCGTATTTGGCTTCTTGGCCACGCACGACACGGCCATACATTTGACCAATCGCAGTGGTCGCTGGTCCAGGTGCTGGTACCGCACGATCATCAACCGAACACACCGCACTGACCTCGGCGGCAGTCCCACAAACAAAGATCTCATCAGCGATATAGAGATCGCTACGCGCAATATTGTCAATGCGCATGTCGATACCCATGTCGCGACCTATCGCCATCACCGAACTCTGAGTGATGCCCTCAAGAGCACCAGCGGACAATGGTGGCGTCAAGATGATTCCATTGCGCGAGCAGAAAATGTTTTCTCCCGTGCACTCGGCGATAAGTCCGTTAGGAGCCAACATGATTGCTTCGTCATAGCCGGCGCGCAGTGCTTCCACTTTTGCCAACGAGGAGTTCACATAGTTGCCGACAGTTTTGGCAGCAGGTGGCATGGTGTTGTGATCATGACGGGTCCATGAAGAAATCTTCATGCGCACACCCTTAGTCAATGCATCGTCACCCAAGTACGCTCCCCATGGCCAACAAGCAATCGCCACGTCGACCGTGCATGGCAAAGTGTTCAGTCCCATTTCGCCGTAGCCGTAGTACGCCAACGGACGCACGTAACACGATGGCAAGCCAGTTGAAGCCACGGTGTCTTTAGTGGCCTGAATGAGTTCTTCAACGGTGTAAGGAATCTCCATACCCATGATGTGCGCGCTGCGGAATAAGCGTTCAATGTGCTCGGTGAGGCGGAACACAGCCGTGCCCTTGGATGTTTCATAGGCGCGGATGCCTTCAAAGACTCCCGTGCCGTAATGCAAAGTGTGGGTCAACACATGAACTTGCGCTTTATCCCAGTCGACGAGTTCGCCGTTCATCCAGATTTTCGGTGTGGGGATCAGTGTGGGCATGATGAGTTCCGTTCAAGAAGTTGCAAAGATCAGAGTAGTTGATGGTGTGTTTATTTCAGCCGACAATTCGCGAGGCGATGGTGTCAGCAATTTCGCTGGTACTTCCTGTTACTGGATTGGCGCAGGCAGCCCGAATACGCTCGGCAGCAGGCACTTCACCCAAGAAATCGAGCATCAAGGCCGCCGAGAGGATGGCTGCGGTTGGGTTGGCTTTACCAGTTCCCACGATGTCGGGGGCTGAACCGTGTACGGGTTCAAACATGCTGGGACCAGTACGCGCAGGGTTGAGATTGGCCGAAGACGCCAACCCGATTCCCCCCGAAACTGCCCCACCGAGATCGGTCAGGATGTCGCCGAACAAGTTGTCTGTGACAATCACGTCGTAACGATGCGGGTCTTGGACGAAATAAATACAAGCCGCGTCGACATGGTTATAGGCGGTACCAACCTGCGGATATTCAACAGCGACTTCGTTGAATGCTCTTTCCCAAAGGTTGCCAGCAAAAGTTAAGACATTCGTTTTGTGCACCAAGGTGACATGACGACGCTCGCGCTTGGCCGCTAATTCAAAGGCGTAGCGAATGCAACGCTCAACACCCATACGGGTATTCACGCTCCCCTGAGTCGCCACTTCATGAGGTGTGCCTTTACGCAACACTCCACCTTCGCCGACATAAGGACCCTCGGTATTTTCGCGAATACAAATGAAATCGTGAGGCTGAGTGTGACCCGGAGCCGTGCCGATGAATGGACGTTGATTGATATACAGGTCGAGTTCGAAGCGCATTTTCAGCAGAAGTCCACGTTCAATAACTCCAGGTGGCACATCGGGGGTTCCCACTGCTCCAAGCAGAATCGCGTCAAAGGACCGCAATTGATCAAGTACCGCATCCGACAAAATTTCGCCGTCACGCAAGTACCGCGCACCACCGAGGTCAAAATCGGTGGTATCCAAACTGACCCCCGTGGCGCGAACCACTTTCAGGGCCTGGGTGATGACTTCGGGTCCGATCCCGTCCCCGCCGATCACGGCGATGCGATGCGCTGATGTTGATGCCATAAGTCCCATATCGTACGGGGCTAAACGGAACATTCAAGACAAGCCGCACAAGGTTTCTCCCCTCCCGTTACCCTGTGGGCATGGCCCAGGTACATCACCTCACCAAAGCGGCGCTCGGTCGCCTTGAAGAAGAACTCCATGATCTGACCACCCGTGGTCGTATCGAGGTTGCGGACAAGATTGAGCGCGCCCGCGAAATGGGCGACCTCAAGGAGAATGGCGACTATCACGCCGCCAAAGACGAACAAGGGCACATGGAGGGTCGGATCCGCCATCTGGAGTCGATCATTGAGAACCATCAGATCGTAGAAATCGACGAAACTGATTTAGTCGGCCCAGGTCGGCTTGTGACCATGTCAATTGACGGCGACCCACAAGAAACGTATTACTTGGGTTCGCACGAAGAAGGATTTGACAAATCTCGCGCTGCCACGATGACCCCAGAGTCACTCCTTGGTCAGGCCATAAACGGCAAACGCCTCAACGAGATCGTTGAATACGAAACACCGAATGGTATGAAGTTGAGCGTGACAATCATCGCTGTGGAGCTGCCCTGAACGACCACACAGGAATACCAACCCTTCCACCGGGGCGCGACATTGAACTTCCGGGCCGCGGCACCACGTTCATTCGAGAACTACCGGGACCACACCCTGATGCCCCCGTGTTGTTGTTATTGCACGGATGGACCGCAAGTGCCGACCTCAATTGGTTTGCTGTCTACTCAACCCTCGCCGAACACTTTCGCGTCATCGCTATGGACCATCGTGGACACGGTCGTGGCATTCGCACGTTCGCACCATTTCGTTTAGCCGACTGTGCCGACGATGCCGCCTCCCTACTCAACGAACTCGGGATCAACTCAGCCATACCAGTCGGATATTCGATGGGCGGACCAGTTGCACTTTTGATGTGGCGACGCCACCGAGACATGGTCAACGGATTGATGTTGTGCGCCACGGCTGGAAGTTTCTCTCATAGTCGCAGTGAACGGATGGCGTTCCTAGGGTTGACAGGTCTCGGGGCATTGGCGCGATTCACGCCAAGAAGTGCACGTGTTTTGTTGACCGAACGACTTTTCTTGCGGCGAAAAACTGGCAAGTGGGGCCCGTGGGCCATCAGCCAAGTTGAACTCCATGACTGGCGCATGGTTTTAGAGGCAGGTCATGCGATTGGCGCATTCACCAGCCTCGAATGGCTCAAAGAAATTGATGTTCCGACTTCACACATCATCACTTTGCGTGATCCAGTGATACCTGTGAAACGTCAACTTGCTTTGTTTTCCGGAATCACAAACGCGCATGCTGTACGCATTGACGCCGAGCACGACGCAATCGTGGCCCAAGCGCCACAAATGGCACAGATGATTATTAACGGCGTGCACTCAATTATTGAACGCTCCGATTCAGCAACCGCATGAAGCACCCAATACGCAACATCATTCTCTTAGTCAGCGGTAGCGCACTGTTCGTGGCGCTCCGCAGTCGGCGAGGCAAGAACAAACTTTCGTCGGCGATTAAGCGCGGATCAATGTTGACTCGAAATACGGAACTTGTTCGACTCGGGGCAAAGGTCGGAGCCACTTACGCCTCGGCATCAGCGCGCAAAGTATTTTCTTCAGCGGAACGACGCGTAGAAATTGATCATCAGACAGAACTCAAAACAGCCGCCCAAGTTTCGGAACGCCTCGGAAACATGAAGGGGGCGCTCATGAAGTTGGGTCAAATGGCCAGTTACCTTGATGATGGTTTACCTGCACCGATGCGCGCCGCTCTCTCGCAATTGCAAGCCAGTGCACCACCCATGTCAAGTGATTTGGCTGCCCAAGTCATTGAGCGCGAATTAGGTGGAGATCCTCACAAAATATTTATCGAATGGGATCCAATCCCCATTGCTTCGGCTTCCATTGGCCAAGTACACCGCGCCGTAGTTCTTGACCCGAAGACTGGCAAAGAACGCGCCGTCGCTGTCAAAGTGCAATATCCAGGGGTGGATAAAGCTATTGATGCCGATCTCAAAAATGCTGATCTCTTAGGCGCTCTGCTGCAACAAGGATTCAGTGGTCTTGACCCGAGCGACATGGTGCAAGAGGTCAAAGAACGCATTCGCGAAGAACTGGATTATTCGCGAGAGGCGCACAACCAAACAATTTTCGCCAACTATTACAGCGGGCATCCGTACATCAATGTGCCAGAAGTTTTGCCGACCTTCAGTACCTCACGCGTGCTAACGAGCGAATTAGTCAACGGCATGTCCTTCGCTCAGTTGATGGAGACGGATCAGGAACAAAAGAATCTTGCTGGGGAATGTTTGTTTAGATTTGTTTTTCGCAGCCTCTATGGAATGCACAAATTTAACGGTGACCCGCATCCTGGTAACTACATCTTTCACGAAGATGGTCGTATCACTTTTCTGGACTTCGGTTTAGTGAAGCACTTCACTGACACAGAGATGAATACCTTCATCTCCATGGTGAAATCGGCAGCTTACGAAAGTGATATTCCTGCCTTTCGTCAAGTGCTGGAGAACGCTGGAATGTTGCAACTCAATGCACCCGTTGAAACCGATGAGGTTGGCACGTACTTCGGGCGCTTCTATGAGCCCGTACGCCAAGATCAAGAGATCACCTGGACTCCTAGCTACGCAAGCGGAATCGTGCGCCACACATTCGACCGCAGTAGTCCCATCGCTCAATACGCCACTGTTCCCAAACCATTTGTTTTTATTCAACGGATCAACTTAGGTCTCTACGCGATCCTCGGAGAACTTGGCGCGAGCGGTAATTACCGCGCCATATCAAAAGAGATATGGCCATTTGCCGAAGGGCAACCCAGTACTGAAATGGGTCGCCGCGAAGCCGATTGGCTGATCCAATCCCGCTAGCGTGTCAGGAATGTCATTACGTACTTCACGCTCATTTCTCGCCCTCGCAGTTTTGTCCACCATGTTCATCGCCTCATGCGGGAGCGAAGGTTCATCGAACACAACGGAGGCCATACTCGCAAGTGACCCCGCGGATTCTCGAGTTGAGCCGAAGGTGTCATTGCCCGATGAGATCCCGGCAGAATTAGTAATCACTGATATCACCGAAGGCACAGGTGCGGGCGCTGTCTCCGGTGACACCGTTTTCGTGTATTACGTCGGTGTTCTCAGTGAAGACGGAACGCGCTTTGATGGCAACTTTGACGCCGAACCATTTGCCGTCACTCTTGGTGCAGGAGCAGTCATTGATGGTTGGGACCAAGGTCTCATTGGTATCAAGACTGGCGGGCGTCGTCAGTTAGACATCCCCTCAGATCTGGCATACGGTCCGATGGGTTCAGGTGGAGCAATCCCACCCGACTCGGCTATTTCTTTCATCGTCGATGCAGTCGCCATTGTTCCTGCCGTGGATCCTGCCGATGAACCCAAGATCACGATTGAAGGCAGCGCCAATATCACCGAGACTGTCAGCGAAGATTTGGTTGTTGGTGAAGGCAATGAGGCCATAGTGGACGCAAATGTTCTCGTGAACATCATTGCCTACCGTGCTGACACAGGCGAACTATTGGTCAGTACATGGGGCGATCCAACCCCAGTGGCATTTGCGCTTTCCGAAGACGTTACTCTTCCCGGACTTGCACAAGGTGTCGCTGGAATGAAGGTCGGCGGTCGCCGTCAGATCGCTATACCGTTCATTGACGCCTTTGGCCCAGACGGCAACGAAGAGATGGGCCTGCCACCGTCCACCGACCTCATTGTGATTGTCGATTTACTGGCAACCTTCTAGTTCCACGGGGCCTTGCGCCCACCATGCCTCCAGAACATCGGGGAGTTCTCCCATGCCGCG
>CALGTP010000829.1 GCA_937902105.1 uncultured Actinomycetes bacterium | reverse complement strand
CACATCGTACCCCGCAACGCCGTTTGACCCCACCCCCCCTGGGTCATACGCTTCGCTCATCCTCAGGTTGAGGAGCGACGCGCGGAGCGCACTGTGGAGGTGAACCCGAGGGTGGCTGAAGTCGACGTCCGTCTGGTCAACGTGACCAAGAAGTTCGGGGATGCGATCGCGGTCGACGCGATCACGCTCGACGTGAGCGACGGCGAGTTCTTCACCCTGCTCGGACCATCCGGTTGTGGCAAGACCACGACGCTGCGCATGATCGGCGGCTTCGAACAGCCGACCAGTGGGCTCATCGAACTCAAGGGTGTTGATGTGACCTTCCTCCCTGCGCATGAGCGGGACGTCAACACCGTCTTCCAGAGCTACGCACTCTTCCCGCACCTCACGATCTACGAGAACGTTGCGTTCGGACTGCGGCGCTCGGGGATCAAGGGGGACGAGATCAAGCGCCGTGTCGGCGAGGCAATGGAACTGGTGCAGCTCGTCGGCTTTGAGAAGCGAATCCCTGCGCAACTCTCGGGCGGTCAAGCGCAGCGCGTCGCCCTCGCCCGCGCGCTCGTGAATGAGCCAGCCGTCCTCCTTCTTGATGAGCCGCTCGGCGCACTCGACCTCAAGCTGCGAAAGCAGATGGGCATTGAGTTGAAGCGCATCCAGCGTGAGGTCGGGATCACCTTTATCTACGTCACGCACGACCAAGAAGAGGCGATGACGATGTCGGACCGTATCGCTGTCATGAACAAAGGCCGCTATGAGCAACTCGCGGGGCCGGAGACACTCTATGAGCGCCCCTCCACACGATTCGTGGCCGGCTTCGTAGGGGCGAGCAATCTTCTTGAAGGGAAGATCGGGAGCGACGGCGATCTCTGGACGGTCACGCTCCCATCGGGGGCGGTGGTACGCGCACCGAAGAGCCTTGGCGACATTGGTAGCGGCGGCGCGATCGGTGTGCGACCAGAGAAGCTCACGCTGCTCGAGCCTGGCCAAGAATCAAAGGGGAACACGCTCGAAGGGACGGTGGTGGACACCAGCTACCTCGGCGTGATCACCCAGTACGTCGTTGAGGGGAAAAATGGCCTACGCCTGCTCGTGAGCGAGCAGAATAGGGACCGCACCACGCGCAACGACACGTGGCGACCGGGCGAAAGTGTCACACTCACATGGAAACCGGAGAATGGCTTCGTCGTTGGCGATGCCGCAGGCGCCTAAGGCGCAGAAGGGGGTAACGGATGGACGCGGAGAAGAAGTTCGGAACGGAACTCGATCGGAGAACACTCCTTAAGGCGGGGGCCGTCGCTGGCGCAGCCGCCTTCCTTGCCGCATGCGGCACATCGGGAAGCTCAACGGCGCCGAGTGAGTCGGCTGGCGGCGAGAAGACGCCAAGTGAAACGCTGAATTTCGCGAATTGGCCGTACTACATTGATGTGGATGACGGGGTCGACACGGCAACGGCGGAGACGTCAGAGAGCCTTCGCCGCTTCCAGGCCGAGTACGGGACCAAGATCAATTACCAGGAATCAATGGATGACAACGACACCTTCTTCGGCACGATCAAGGCCCAACTAGAGGCTGGGCAGGATCCGGGATGGGACATCATCACACCAACTACATGGATGGCGAAGAAGATTGTTGATCTGGGGTGGGCCGAGAAGTTTGACAAATCAAACATGCCCAACTTCGTGGCGAATCTTGCGGACGAGTTCAAAGGTCGCACCGCAGATCCGGGGAATGACTATCTCGCACCGTGGCAGTCACTTATGACCGGCTTGGGGATAAACACGAAGAAGACAAGCTCCTTCAGCACGGTCAACGGGCTTTGGAACCCAGCGTTGAAGGGAAAGGTTGCACTGCTCACCGAGCTACGCGATACCGTTGGTCTCGTCATGCTCGGGAATGGGGCAGACCCATCAGCGCCAACTCGTTCAACATTTGACGCTGCGATCGCAAAGTTGCGAGAGCAGGTGGATTCCGGCCAGATCAGGAAGCTCTCCGGAAACTCCTACACCACGCTTCTCGAAGAGGAGAGCGCGTTGGCTGCCATTGCATGGTCTGGTGACGTCGGAATCATTCAAGCTGGTAAGCCCGAACTCGCATTCGTGGTTCCTGAAGAAGGGGGCATGTATGCGACGGACAACATGCTGATTCCCAAAGGGGCGAAGCACAAATACACGGCCGAACTCTGGATCGACTTCTATTACCAGCCAGAGATTGCGGCGATCGTCGAGGCGTATGTCCAGTACATCTGCCCCGTAAAGGGCGCCGCGGAAGAGATCACTAAGATTGATCCGGCACTCGCAACCAATCCGCTGATCTTCCCTGATGAGAACACAAAGGCTCGTCTCAAGGTCTGGGGTGAGGTAGCCGCCGAAGAACAGGCATACTTTGATAAGCAGTTCAGCGCCTTCGTTGAAGGCGTTGACTCCTAACCAGCGCAGGGACGGGACGAGCGCGTGAGGATCTTCCGTAGCCGGCCGGCGCTCGTCCCAACCCTTCTACTCGTCCCAGGCCTCGCCTGGCTTGGCTCGTTTTACCTTGCTCCGAATCTGCAGATGTTCGCGTCGAGTTTTTGGAGTGGCACCCTAGAAAGTGGCTTCGCATTCAGCCTTGCAAACTGGGTTAACTATCCGAATGCGCTCGGGACCTACCAAGAGCAGTACGTTCGTTCGATCCAATATGGGTTTGCCGCCACGCTCCTGTGCTTTGCAATTGCGTTCCCGCTCGCCTATTACATAGCCTTCAAAGCGGGGCGTGCGAGAAGCGTCCTTCTATTCCTTGTCGTCGCCCCCTTCTTCACGTCATATCTGCTCCGAACCATTGGGTGGCGCACGATCCTTGGCGACGAGTCCATTGTCCTCGGGCCGCTCAAATTCTTAGGTCTCATTGATGATGGAGCGCGCATTCTGGACACTCCTTTTTCCGTTGTTGCTGGAATTGCCTACAACTTCATCCCATTCATGATCCTGCCGATATATGTTTCATTAGAGAAAATTGACCGAAGGCTGCTGGAGGCGGCTCAAGACCTTTATGCGAGCAGTTGGGGGGCATTTCGCCGCATCACACTCCCCTTGTCAGTTCCCGGAATCTTCGCAGGATCACTCCTTACCTTTATCCCAGCCATTGGCGACTTCATTAACGCAGAACTACTTGGGAACCCAGGGACGGCAATGATTGGCAATGTGATTCAACGGCAGTTCCTGGTCGTACGGGACTATCCTACGGCTGCGGCTCTCAGCTTTATGCTGATGGTGCTCATCCTTGCAGGTGTCACTCTCTATGGACGACTACTCGGAACCGAAGAGCTAACCTCAAAGGCAATCTGATGGGCGTCGCACAACGAATTGTCGCTGCACTCGGCTCTCGAGTTCTCACCGTTTACGCTGCAATGGCGCTGGTCTACCTTCTCCTGCCGATTTTCATGGTCGCCCTCTTTAGCTTCAACGATCCCGTTGGCCGATCAAACTACTCGTGGTCGTCGTTCACGTTCGACAACTGGTTGACACTCTTCCG
>CALGTP010000828.1 GCA_937902105.1 uncultured Actinomycetes bacterium | reverse complement strand
CTACTACTACTACTATTACTATTACTACTACTACTACGACTAGCTACTACTAGTAGCAGTCAGTGCCGTGTCTGCAATCTCAGCACTTCGCTCTGCGTTTCTTACCCTTCTTGTCGCCATCGCCGAAGAGATCTCATTTTTGTTTGCGTTTCTTACCCTTCTGGTCGCCATCGCCGAAGAGATCATTTTTGTTTGCCTTTTTGTCCTTCTTGTCTTCCTTCTTGTCTTCCTTCTTGTCTCCCTTCTTGTCTTCCTTCTTGTCTCCCTTCTTGTCTTTCTTATCCTGCTGGTCGTCCTTCTTGTCTCCCTTTCGCATGGGGTCCTGAAGAGCTTCATGAATCTTTGTTTGCAACACTTTGCTGAGGTCTGTAATCGCGAGGCCAAGCGTGGCAACAAATGCACAGATTTTGGTGTGGGGATCTTTGATTGGTTTGCCCTTGTACTTGTTGTTCAGAAGCAAGTCCATGAATGAAACTGTCCCAAGAATCTTGGCAGCCGTCTTCGTGAGTTCCTTCATTGACTTAGGACCGCAGCAACAGCAAATAACAAGAGCCGCCAAAGCCACACAGCCATAATCGAAAAAACAATTAACAGCAAATCCAAGTGTCAACTGCTGTGCTGTTGTGGTCAATGATTCGAAGCAAAATCTCTTTGACAGACTCGCTGCAGTGGGCTCCAGACTTGTATGGGTTAAACATGTCCGATTTCCTTGTTGCCACTGTCTCACGTTGCACCATGATCTTAGCCACCATGCTATCCACCTCTTTATCTTTGGAGCCATCCCATATCCAAGACAAGCTCTGGATGTCCCAAGACTCACTTGCTGCAAGCACGAGCCTGAGTTGATGAGTTACTTTCAAATGTATTGCGAAGGTACATAATTCATAGCTCAGTCAGTTTGCTGGTGTAACACATGTTTCAACGACTGAGCTAGAGACTGGAGCGGCTCGAAAGCGATGGTCAATTCTGCGGTCGTCTCTGGCAAGCTCGCTGCAAATGCTGACAGTTGCTGCTCAAATTCCGCCATAAATGTCGTAACCTTGGTAAGAGCTTCTGCCCCACCCAAGTTGAGGAAATGCTCAGGGTCAAGCGGCTGAAGCTGTACGTAGGCCTTAAATGCCAATGCCAAAGCTGGCCCTTCAGCAGCCAATGTGCCATCAAGGATTGCAGGAGGATTATTCAGGGTCTTGCAAACAAAGGCCAGCTGCTTCAGGGCTGGTGAGCCCATCTGCTCGCACTGACCAATCGTTGTTTTCAGTGTGGGATCGCCTGGCTTCTTCATCAAATCTTTCAGAAGTTTGAGGCCAATTTTTTCAAGCTTGTCTCCCAAAGCCGTCTTGGTCTTTGATGCCTGAGCCCATGCAAGCATCAAGGGCTCCGAGCCCGAATATGTCTCTGTGATGGCATCCAGGTCCTTGCCATTCGACAGCGCTACAGACAAGTGGTAGAGCAGAGACAAGCCCAAGCTGAACTCTGTCGAGCCATGGTAGCCATCTGTCTGTGATGCCATGCTGTGAAGAGCATGGAGGAATGGGAGCAGGCTGATCAGTGATTTGCTGCCGCCAGGTAACCCGGTGACAATGCACAATTCGCCTTGCAAGGGCTGTTAGAGAATCAAGAATCAAAGTCAGAACTAAAGCGTCGCAAAACGAAGCAAAATAAAAACTCGATTTGATAAAATTCAGAGAATGCTTGCATCTGGAACTGGAGAGAGAGTTGCAATGACGATTTTGAGTTTGCAAATAAGTTTTGAATTCAATAGTGTTTGGCCAACACAACACAGGCCTAGAATGATCATCCGGTCAAGTAAAGGAAAAGTATCCACTGTGAGTGTGTCATCGGCATCCCTGCAAGCAGCCTCCTTACTCTTGAGCCACTCTGTGAGTTCAGCAAAAGCGGCAGGAAGATTTTGGACTTCTTCAGTTATCTTTGCCTTGGCATCGCTGATTTCCTTGCTGTAGTTGCGGCCAGTCGCAGAGTCAGTGGGCACTTTACAAACTGAAGACGCAAGCAAACCAAAGCCTTGGATATGACTCACATGTTTCTTCGCAACATCGTCGAACGTCGTATTCTCAGGGTTGCAGACGTAGTCGATGGAGTCACTCATGGCAGTCCACTTCCTGATTGAAACGTCGCCCTCGCAAGCTGTATTGCCTTGCTTAACCACCTCCGAATATTGAGACCTTGGCTTGAAAAACACATAACCAAGACTGGCATCGCAATACATACTGAATTATTGGATGAGATGCTCAAGCTACAATCAAGTATAACGAGATGGTGCTCCTAAAAATAAGTAGCAGCGTTTATATGCATTTGACACAGCATGTGAATTGCTGTTTTGGTGTTTCTCCATAAGGGCGCTTATGGAGGGGAAAAACATTTTGCCCTGGACCTCTGAGCCTAGACGACTAATTCTCCAAAGAATTAAGCACTGACAAAAACACTTGATGCACTAATCGAGCTAGCTGGCTTTAGGAACGGATTGTTTCTCAAAATGAGTGAGAATCGCGTACTGAGCGGTGCTTTGACCAGATCCGATGCAAACATCTTGTCGTCGCCAGTCCATGCGGTCGCTGAGGCTGCTTTGATGCAGGCGAACAATGCCTGTAAGTCCACAAGGATTGATGTTGCATAGCCTGTCTCGTTGACCCATGCAGCTGTGTCCTCGGATTTCAAAGTGAGCTCCGCATCCTTTGGAATCCTCATCCTGCATACTAGTTTCAACCAGTCACAATCGCAGCCTATATCACAAACAAATTGACAAATTGCTAAACCTAAAACAATGCATCAATTGCAAACCGGTCCTCAACACACCTGGCTGGTAAAGGTTCTTCGGCAAATTCTGGGTGACATCTGCAGTGCTCTTGATGTTTTTGATGCTATCGAACCAGCGAAATATCAAACTGCGCTGGATGACAAGGAGCTTCTCCAAGGACAGGTACTTCGCCTCTCGAACACAGCTCAGGGTAAACATCCCTTCGACCTCCTCTGAAGTCAGGCAAAGGTATTTGAACAGGTAGAGTGGGGAGTAGTCCGCAATCTTCTGACCGATAGTAACAAGAACTTCTTCGGCAGTGACTGCCTGCATCTCACTCAAGCCTGCCATAAGGCAGTCCATGATCCTCCCATCAATGACTTGAGAAGTCATTGAGGATTTCCTGACTTGCTCGAAGCACTCTTTCAGGAGTGAAACTCGTTCAACTCCTGCGTGAATCTCACTGATGAGGTCTATAATGCTTTGCCTTTCCGGACTTGCAGGTACCAATTTGTCTTTGAACGTCTCAAGCTCGGACTGTATGGCTAATGATTTTTTCAGCTTGCCATCCACTTCCTTCGGTGTCAATTTTTTGCCACAAAGCACGACACAAGTCATGCTGTTCAGCTCAACGACAGCCTGGCCTCCGGATGCCAGCAACGGTTTCGGGTCTGGTCCATTACCTGTCCCTGGCAGAGCACGTGGCGAAGTGCGGGGCGTAGCCGTGTCTGTGGAGCCAACAGACACTCGCTTCTTCTTCGCAGGAGGCTTTCTGTCAACTTCTGTGCGGGATACACCGAAATCTGAAGATGAGCCGTCTTCACCAGAAGCGCTTTCAGCATCGGATGCGCTGCTGGAGCTGTCAGATGAACCAAGTGCGGATTTGAGCTGCTCCTCAATAGCTCTAAGTCGCCTCAACAAAGTAACACAGCAACATAACTAACCGACTAAATATCGATGACATATGTAATATGTACATGTAGATGTACATATCCTGAGTGTTTCCCTGGATGACCAGCTTGCTGGACTTGGCAGCGTGTGCTTCTTTCTGATCCTGTGTAGCAGGGAAAGGCTGGTGTGTGGTTTGGACTGATGTGGATGGCACGATTTTTGCATTTGCTATGTAGCGGTAACAGATCAACACAAAAATGATTTCAATCCTTCGTATCGTCGTGCTGCAACGAATTCA
>CALGTP010000827.1 GCA_937902105.1 uncultured Actinomycetes bacterium | reverse complement strand
GTGCTGCGCTTTGTTTCCGGCGACGCGCGAGACGTGCAGCTGCGCGCGCTATTGCAGAGTCTTCTGAGCGTTATCCACGAGCAAAACGGCCAGCCCTAGCACAGCAGCACCACGAGGATGACCACCACAATGCATAGCAGAATCCCCGCATTCGTGCGTCTGAAGTCCATCGTGTTGTGGTAGTAGCTGTAGTGAGTAGTCGAACCCATGTCGAGACGCTCTCACATGCCGTTTATATAAAAATCATGTGCATATATCTTCGATGGTCTTTCTACCAGATCAACTATGATTAATGGTCGTTAGGTCTATGCACACTAACACTGTTCTTCTGGTTTCGTCGATATAATCGCGAACTGCCTTGAAATTAATTCCTTTCATTTCAAAGTTCTGCAGCTCGCGTGCGAGGCCCACCAGTCTCCGCGCGACCGTCGCAGCATCGAACGGTGTCTCAAGCAGCGGCTCTATGCTCGTTGCAACCAGCGTACGCACAGCCGCCATGACCTGTGCGCTTCCGTCGCGCGCACCCTGCTCACGCTCACGTGCGTCCTTCAATATCCCAGTCAGCAGCTTCGAAACGGAAATGCGTTCCTCTGCACGCTGCACGCGCTCTAGCACGCCAAACAGCTCGCCTGTGTCCAGACCCGTCTCTCTGCCAGCCATGTCCTCCAGACGATGCAGCAGCGCGACGAGTTCCGGGTCTCTCGCGGCCATCCTTGCGCTTTTGCTGTTACTGTCAGTACTACTGTCGCTGTCGCTTCGCAGCTCTTGCTTGACTTCGCTTTCGCTTTCGCTGTCGCCGAACACATCTCTTTCCGTGACCGTGTAAGTCTTCAAAAATGTATCGATGTCGGGGTCTGACGAAAGGACTAGGTTCGGTGATAATTCGGGCGTCACGCACGTCACCGGTTGCGTCATCGCCGGATTGACCGTTCGCAGTTTGAGCGCCTTGAATTGAGGCAGTAGTCTGTCTATCGCCGAAGATGTTATCCACGTCATCTTATGTCCACCGACCACAAATAAATCCGTTCGCTTATCGGCCGCGTATGGGCTCGGCATTTGCATTTGTTTGCACACTTCGTCTATCTCCACGGTAAGGCCAAGAGCACACAGGAATTTGAAAAAACCCTTGTTGTCGGTGTCGAATACCTTGACAGTCTGCATGATACGCAACATTGCCTTCCGCCATGATGCACACACCGGCTCGTTGTCCTGTTCGCATTCGACCAAATTGATAATCCACGAGATTAGAATCTCTATCGAATATCCTTGCACAGTACCGTCGTCAGTGTCGAAATAAAAATACTCCCGTTTTGGAGCACCTTCACGTGCGAAGAAATTTCTTGCTTCATCTGACATGATATGCGCATCAATAATCCTACCGGCATTGCAACACATCAAGACGCACATTTCTGCCTTGTGTGTTACCTGCAGCATGGTCACTTCTTTGAATCGTGGTTCTTTGCGCGGGTCCGTAGGGGCCCTTTTCGCATTCGCACGTACAACTACAAGGTTCGTATTGTCTTGTGTTTTTGGGAGAATCAAGTCGTCGATGTCGTCAAAGAACGCCATGTATGGAGTACATGGCGTCACCTTGTTGCCTTTCAATTCCACTACATTACCGTGGCACAGTATCAGCATAATTTTGCAGTCGATGTCCTGCAGTTCGCTCGTTTTTTCTACCAGTGTTTTTTCGAACGTCCTGCGCTTTGCAAGCTGTAACCCGTTGTGATACGTGTCGTTGCTATCACACCACGCTGCACCAGACACACACACGTACGTGTGCAGCTGTATGTCCCAAGTATCCGGGAAATTTTGCGTGTGCTCCGTCACGTCGTCACACACACACGAAAAATATGTTGGCTCCATGCTCTCATGCGTGACGATCGCAAAGTCACAATATTCCTTCGAGGCCTTTTCGGGCACCTGCACCTCGTCCTCGTCCTTGCGCTGCCTTTTCGTCAGTTCGCCAGACATGCGGCATACCGACGCGTCTTTAATACTTTAATGCGTCCCACGCTCCGCATACGGCACACAGCGCTCGAACACGAGCGCTGCGTTGTGCCGGAACCGCGCGGCAACCTCGAGCCCCAGCACCTCCTGCAGCCGCTGCAGCCCCTGCGCCGTCATCGCCGGCGCCCGCGCCTCGACGGTCATGTCGGGCAGCGTGACTTCGTAGTGAAGAAACCCGACACCGCGGTACGTCCCGTCCCGCATCTTCTCGATCAAGTCGCCCCACATCTGCCGTGCCTCGGCCTCGCTCTTGTCGTACACCACGCCGATGAAGTCGTACACGAGAATCACCTCGGCGCCCTGCGACGTCCGCGTCCCGCGCACCAGCGACACCATCCTCAGCGTTCTGCTCCGCGTTCTTTGCCCCATGAGCATCTTGCGTTTTTTAGCAAGTTTTAGTGTACCACCGACGCTCGCTATAAAGCACCGCCCCCGCACCGCCATGCTGCCCGCCCTCGTGCAGCTCGAAAGCCGCCGGCTCTTCTTCGCCATCCTCACCGGCACGCGCGCCGACCCGCCCGTCGTGCCCGCCGCGCTCCACGCGCGCCAGCACCTCGCCACGCGCGACCTTCGCCGCGACGTGCAGACCGGCTCACTCACGTGCTCCATGCGCGCTCTTGCGTGAGCGATTAAACACTAGTAATGGCCGTTTGTGTTGTCCCATACGTTGCCCCCCCACCTGTAGTGAGCCGTGAACCTGATCATCTCTGTGTGCAGGTGTGTGAACGCCGCCTTTGCCTGCTTGTGTTTTTCGTCGTGCTCGTCCCCATACGTTTGCAGCTGCAACGTGTCCACATACACCTGCAGCTCTGCGTCTACCACGTTCCAGCGGTCTCTCGTTTCACGCACGTTCCAAAATGTCCTGAAGGCGAGCTTATCTGTCGCGGTGTGTCTACATCCATCGATAAAGAGTTTCAAGGCGGTGTGGCCCTTCGAAATATTGGTAGCATCCAGTGTTGCTAATATCTTGTCAGCCTCGTCTGCCATATTCGCGTACCACTTTCTGTCGAAGTTACCTGTATAATAGTCCCACAGCACGCTGCCAACTGGTGTCCCGTCCGTCGCGTGCAGCCGCGCAAGCAGCGATGTCAGTTCCTTGTCGCCGGTGTGCATGAGCATAGTCGATACATGTTATATAGACATACAAGATATAAAACACCTGCCAAATAGCAGCATGGACGCGTCCATCCGGCACGAGTTCGGCCTGTCCGCCCACGAGTACGCCTTCCTGCTCGCCACGCTGCACGAGCGCTTCGAGGTCGACCTCATACACGACGTCGCCTTCCTGTCCGAGACACAGCTCGCCAGCATCACCGACCACTGGGAAGCCGCCGCTGTGCGCCGGCTTGCCCACATCGTCGCTGCGCACCTCGGCGTCGAGAAGCTCTGGCGCGCGCACCGCCCGCTCGCGTCCGACGCGTCCGGCGCCGAGACGCTGACGTGCGCCGACGTCGAGGACAACGAGGACAACGAGGAATCCGAACTTACTTAGGTTTATAATAAAAGACGCGCACAAAAGACGACAACATGCACGCCGTCGTCGAGACAGACCTGCCCGAGGCCGCCGACATCCAGCTCGAACTCCACACCGGCCCCGAGCTCAACGACTTCCAGCTCGACGTCGTGTACGTGCTCGTCGGATGCGTGTTAGCCTACGTCATGGCCACGAGGTGAGCAGAGATCGGGCACGTGCTTTCACGCGTATATACGTGCGCATGAACACCGACATGAACCTGCCCCTGCTCTGGGTCACCATCCCCGGCGTCGTCCTCGTCGTCCTCTCCGACGCGTGGGTCGTCTTCCGCCTGTGCCGCATGCCCGCGCCGCTGCAGCGCGTGCTGTGGGGCGGCCTGCACGACCGCAAGCCGTTCGTGCTGTGGGTCGCTACCTACATCACCTCGTGCTTCGCCTGCGTGTCCACGTTCCTGCTCTTCCTCGCGCTCGAGCCGCCCGACACGTCCTCCATCATCCTCTTCGCATGCCTTAACGCGTGCTACGTGTGCATCGGCGTCGGCATCCTGCGCGAAGACAACCAGCTCGTCGTGCAGGGCCTCGACATCTGCGTCGCGCTTTTTATCTTCCTCTTCTGGTACACCCTGCTCGTCTTCCGGCTCGAGTACCCGCCGGCCTCGCCCGCCCTGCTCCTCGCGACGCACCTCGCCAACTTCATCGCCATCGTCCACGCCCTCGTCATGGAGCGCTGGGTGTGGTACCGTGGCTGGGTCGTCTGCGTCCAGGACAAGTACGTCGCTGAATTTATCTGAGTCACCGATCCACCTCGTACTGCACTGTTGGCGCTTCCATGCAGCACACACCCGCCTGGTTTATATCAAACTCATATATAACACGCCTGCTTCCACCGTATTCACAGACCCGGCAGTGGGACGTGTAAACGACATGTCTCGACCATGCGACCAAAACAACAACATATTTGTCGTTTGTGTGGATGTCGCGCCGCGCTCGTTCGACGAGTTGTACGACAAACCGCCGCTGCTCTGCAAGGTGGTATCAAACGACGTTGTGCTCATGGCGTATGACGCAGCTGCTTTGGGCGACCACGGCGTCCTTGAAAAGGGTGCAAAGGTCTTCGCCGTATTCACCGGCACGTCCTCTGGCCTGCGGTTTGGCTTCTTTTACGCCGACGTCTCGCACGTGGACAAGAGCCTCAACGCCGCCCTTGCCCGCTGCATACAGACACAGACCGACAGCCGGCTGACCACACGTGAGGACCGCTGGGGCGACCTCGACGTCCCGTTCTGCAACCTGCATGGCGGCTCGGCGACAGAGCGCCCTGCACATGAGGCCGTGCACGCAGGCGCCACACTCCTCCCACCGATCAAGTGCGGTGCATGCAAGGTGCTCGATTACGTACGCGAAGACGGACAGACCGTGGCCGTTGTCGTCGGCATGGGCGTTTTGCCAGAGCACGTCGGCTCAGCGGTCGCTCGCGCGATCCGCGATGGAACCTGCATTGCAATGTACTGCCGGGAAGATGTGGACCCGTGTGCCAAAACAAGCATCTTCTGGCTTGCCCTGGAGGCCCTCCGCGCGTGGACGTGGACAAGGACGCCCGTCGCTCTGCCGGAGGTGCCAGAGGCGCCGCCGCAGTTCACCGTCGCAGAGGTCGCACTGTACGGACAGGACACACAGGCTACCGCGACAACCGCGTCCGCGAAGACAGTCAAGCTACTCAAGAAAGTCCACAACGTGGAAACGCCGATGGTCGTCGACTACTTGTTCTACAAAGACCAGCCGTCAACAACGCGTTTCAAAACGGTCGTCACGCCGTGGGCGGAGCCACCTCATCGGAACGAGTGGACTGGCGTCACCAACCGTGAGAGTCAGAGCGCCGAGTGGATTGTGGCCTGCTGGAAGTGCAGCACAGAGACAACTGAGCACCCATGGACTCATCCGGTGACGCGCGAGGTGTTCACAGAGGAACGCACTGTCGAGTCGTGGCAGCACGACCACTACGGCCTAGGAAGTTTCTCGCGCTGTGACATGAAAAATGCTGTGCTACGGATCGACAACGAGAACATCGTCTTCGCGCGCAACGGGTTCCACCCCGTCAGCTCGCACTCTCGCGGCCCCGACGCGCTCTTCCGCGCATCCGGCTCGAATGTAAATCTCACGCGCGCCGAGGTGTGCGTGCAGATCACGGATGCGCAGAACAAACAGTACAAGGCCGCGGGCTTCACTTGCGCGCTCGTCGACGACGAGCTGAGTTTTAGGAACGGCGACGTGATGCCGACGACGGAGCAGTGGAGCCACGAGACTTACGAGGCCGGCAGCACGTTCGCACGCGACGAGATGCCCGCAGCGCTCCGATGTCTGAAAGAAGCTCAAGCCGTTCCAGAACGTGTACAGGACATGTTCTGGCAGAAGGACAAGAGGGCGAAGACAAACAGCAAACCCGGCTTTTAGACACTTAGGTTTTAGGCACAGCATATTGCGTTTCGTTATTATAAACGACTGCTGGTCCAACATATCTTGTCGGTTTGACGACGACGAGCACGCCAACCTCGCGCGTAAGTAGCCACGTGTTTATGAATAAACACGAACGTGTCTACAAACCCTACATACACACACCATGCAAACATTATATACAAGTCGTCGACTCGATGCCATGCCGCTTACGATGCTCTACTTTGGCCGCGGCAGCTGCACGCCCGCCTGCCCGCCCACAGGCGCCTGCAGTAATTCTACGAGCATGCCTGCGAGTGCCTGCGCGTGCTGGTGCTGCGCCGGCCTCCGCTTGTCCTCCGGCATCTCCGGCGTCGGCGAGCGCTCGATCTTTTCCGTCGGCGAGCGCACGATCCGCGCCACGCGCCTGACGCATTGCGGTCGCACGACGTTGCCAGACTCGTCTGCAACCGCGGCACGAGGAACCTTCTCCTTCGCCAGTTCTCTGCGCCGGCGCTCTATTACGCCATGCCGCTCCTTCTCCGCTGTCGTATAGACGCGTTTTGGTTTGGTTGTCATCTCGACGTCTGTGTCCACATTTTCGTCTTTGGCCTCATGCATTCGTTTTCGTTTCAACAACCTTTGTCGTTGCACGGCTTCGGAAACCATACTGTCCGGGAGCTTCTGGTATTCCCCGCGCAGATCGCCTCGCTTGCCCTTGTTTTGGCCGGTGCCCATGCGCTTTGAGGTTAAGCGGC
>CALGTP010000826.1 GCA_937902105.1 uncultured Actinomycetes bacterium | reverse complement strand
CCCACCGCGCCCCCACACCTCGGGCCTCACCAAGAGCACCACGCGCCGCTGCGCGGTCTGCCGCTAGGTTCCATTTGTTCGAAGAGTGACCCTTGACGTGTAGGGCCCAGAGTTGACCACCGCGGCGGGCTTCCTCATCGATCCAGAGTTGCCGCACTCGGCGAGCAAGGGTGCAATTAGCGCGCACGGAGATGGCGCCAAGGGCAACATCACGGGCATACATCGAGTCTGGTCGAACGATGGCGGGCGCAGTGGTCCCCTCAACATCCCGGAGGTACACAAGAGCTTCCGCAAAGGCGGTGAGTTCAGCCACGTTATTGGTTCCGCGTTCTGCGCCTAAGAAGGGCGGAGCCGTCGCCTGAAGCACAATCGGACCGTAGAAGGTAGCGTGGTGATGGGCCGTGGCATCCGTCTGAGTACCCCGACCTCCGAGAACGACAACTACTCCCCAGCCACCATTTGCGTCTCCCGAGCCATCAGCATAAACCGAGAGGACGCCAGTGCGGAGGAGGTCCGGTGGGGGCAGAGTCGCTGGGTGCGAGGGGGGTTCGAATACGGTAGCCGGAGGGAGGAGCAATCCGATCTGAATTGGGGCGAGCACCGGCGCCACAGCCAACCTGAGCCGCACATAACGGCCGCTGACTTGAAGGGCGGTCGTCACAAGGATGGAGAGGGGGGGTACCGGGTCATGAGCTCCGATCACGGCCGAGCGGGTGATTGGAAGCGCCAGTGCAACGTCAGAATTGGTCTCATGAAACCAGCCCGCCCAAGTGCTTCTCCAGCGCTGAGTGGGAGTGTCTCGCTCCGGGACCTCATCAAGCCACATGAGGATCGCCTCCTCCTCTGCACATGCTTGTCGCCAAGAAAGCTGCATGACCGTCGCAAGGGCTGCCCGCACGCGGCTGTAGGAGACAGATGGTGAGCAGTCGAGCGGGCCGTCCGTGGTGTTACGCCATTGGCGCTCAATGAGCTCACGGGAGAGCTCTGCGACCAGCACCGCAAGTGGCTCACGGATAGAGGGGGGCGTAGCCGAGCAGACGCCGGTGAGGAGTGCAGCACCCATTTCACGGAGGAGGCAGTCAGGAGAGCGATCGGGCGCCACCGGTGATCCAAGCATAGAGGCGACGGCACGGGCAAAGGTATCGAGCAGGGCCGCGGCGTATCGGCAGTCGAGACGAACATGGCGTGTGGTCTCGCGGAAGGTCTCAAGTTGCTCGGTGCGGGTGAGACCCGCACAGTGACCAAGACGCCAGCAGATACGGCACAATTGGGCATCGGTGCCCTCGCGTTGGCAACGGTCATTGCCCAAAGGCCAAGCGTCTAGAAGCGTACGGTAGTGGCATTCACGCGTCCACCGCGGGAGAGATGGGAAGCACAGCCCTCCAAACATGGCGAGGCGCACGCTCCCCGCAGACAAGACGGGGTGGTCAAGAACATCTACCCATGAAGTCGAGGTAGCGCTAAGGTGATTCGGATCGAAGGTACGGGGGAGAATATGTGAGTAGGACAGCTGAATCGCATACAGATGAGACGCATCTGCAGAGTTGAATGGTACCGCAGGCCGCAGCCTATCCGTACGCGCGTACATAAGTGTCCAGCGGCTGACATCAACAGGGGCGTATCCCAATGTTGGGAAGCCAGTCATTAAGCCAGGCAGCTCAACCGGGCCACCATAGACAAGGTCAGAGTGCGCGCGTCCGCGCCCCCCTCTCTGTACACGTCGCTCCTCTTGCGCAGCATCATCAGCGTTGTGGGGGGTCCAGACTTCCTTCCAGACGAGGACTTCGCACATCTGGGAACGGGTGACATTGTGGGGTATGGGGCGGGCGGACGCAACGAGACGATTGGTGGGAGTGACTTCAAACGAAGAACCCTTTGGTATCCCATCCAGCCCGACTTGGCACACGGTGTCATCAAGCAGGCGTACCCATGAGCCACTCGGGGGGGGAAGCAGTCGTATCAAGTCCCCCAGTGACGGCTGCGCACGCGTCGCGAGGAGAGAGCGTAGCAGAACCGATGCTTCGTCCAGTACTTGCCACCAGGCCGTAGGGAATCCATCGATGAGGTGTTGGTACAGCTTGGAACTCATACACGCAGGGCGGCCCCGCTGAGAAAGCTCAGAGTAGCGTCGGACGCGAACTCGACCAAGTGACGTGTCAACGATGAGGAGGTGCGCCACATGGGTGAACCCCGCGCTCGCAACCTGCTGGTAGCGCCGAAGGACCATAGCCGCACGAGCTCGGCGTGCGGCGCTAACACGGGTGAGTGTGGCAGATCCACGAGAGTGATCACGCTGAAGAACGTCCGCCGTCTGGGTGGGCTCACGTACACGCGCGCCCCACACTCCAGAGATGAGCTGATTATACGCAAGTGGTTCGAGAGCCACTGTAAGTAGCGACCAGCCCGTCAGAGGGATGGCAGGGCGTGGTGCACCTCCATCCCAGATCGAGTCAAAGTCACGGCTGGCCGCGGCATGAGCGCGGGCCTCCGTGGATAGGTCTTGAGTGGAAGACGAGGCTGAGCCGTCCGAGAGGGGCAGCGGAGGGGCAAACATACCCCACGAGACGAGGACGTTTTGCCAAAAGGGAGAGACAGTGTCATCAAGGACAGCGAGGAAGTCACAGGCAGAGAGTAGTAGGCGGTAGCCTTGACGAAGGAATCCGTAGTGACGATCAAGCCAGTGCATGACCATGCCCTTCCAACCTTGCTCAACAGGGTCAAGAAGGCGGCGGACATGGCGCATGTATAGGGCGCGCGTAAAACATTCGATGTCAAGGCAGCGAGCTCCCCCTTCGGGATAGTCTTGGACAAGAAGGGCTCGCGGAGCCGCATGTACGGGTGAGTCGCGTCCCTGGGGTTGGAGGAGCGGCGCGCCGCCAGGTTGTTCAACAAAAGCCCACGTCTCACGCTCCCAAGCAGCAAGCATATCATCAAGATTCGGAGGGCATTGGTTCGAGATCAAGTACCAGCAGACCGCCATGACTGAGTTTCGGACGACAATATTCCGCCCGAAGATGGTACGAGCATTCCCCCGCAGGGCCCACTGGGCATAGCGCGCGCGAACTCGAGCCGTGGTTCGCTTTTCCCATTCACGCGCAACAGCAGAGGGAGTGCCGAGGAAGATGCCTAGGTAGCGGATAGTCGATTCACGACCAAACAGTTGCGATTCAGACGGGCCATCCCAGACCGGCATCGCCGTAGAGGACTTAAGAGAGCCCACCCTGATAGCCGCCGTCTTCTCCGCCCAGTCATTTTCCGCCCCAGAACCTTGCTCGTACACAGAGAGCAGTTCTTTGAACCGGACCAGTTGCTGTTCATCAGCGAGGAGGCCCACGAGATCATCCGCATACCCGAGCGCATACGTCTCCTCGAGGGAGCCATCACGGCGAGGCAGGCGGATACCACGGAGGCGACGGGACTCATCCCCATCCCCATCATCAGTGGCCATGAGGGACATGAACGTTTGCAAGCAGAGGAGGTACAGGCACGGCGAGCACGGACATCCCTGATGCAGACCATGACATGGGTCGAAAGTGTCGCTGAGCTGGCCGTTTACCTTAATGTGGACCGAGGCGTGCTCGTATAAGGAAGCCACCATGCGACGAAAGTCAGGGTGTAGGTTCATGCGTTCCATGACGCGAGCTAGAAAGTCCCATTGGACGCGCGGGTATGCAGATTTTTGATCACAGAAAACAAAGACCCCGCCACGGCCATTCTGTTCAAGATAGGTGACTGCATCAAGAACGGTACGGTTATCATCGAAAATGAACTTGGAGCGTTGAAACGCATTCTGTGTAGGCGCAACCAAGTATGGAAGGGACGGTTGCAGAGCGTCAGCCATGCAGCGGGTCATGATTTTGTAGAGGACCGACATGACCGCAATCGGGCGGTATCGGGACAGATCGTATCGATAGCCTTTCTCCTTGTAGATAAGAGAGACCACGACAGTGACCATCTCGGACGGTAGTCCCTCTGGGCGTCGAACGACCTCTTTGAAGGCTTCCCCGAGGAGGGTGCAGAATGGGTGGGGGGGGCGCTCACCATCCCCCCCCGCCTGCTCACGTACGGCCGTCATGACTTTGAAATAGTCTGTCGTGAAACCATCGAGTCCGGGCATTGCGTAGTTGGGCAGGCCGTCAATTGCACGTTGCACCGCAGCAGGGGAGCAGATAGATTCAAGGGAGAGGTCCTCTCGACGGGACTCAGGTTGAACACGGCCATCTGCAACAAGGGCATCCAGAAGGCGGGATTCCGCAGCCTTCTGCGTACGAACACCGTTGTTGAAGAAGCCTCCCGGTCCACCATAAAAGCGGCGAGCGGCCCGTAGGACGTGTTTAGTGCCCGAC
>CALGTP010000825.1 GCA_937902105.1 uncultured Actinomycetes bacterium | reverse complement strand
TGCCACAAATCGAGCCAAAACATAAGTATTAACACACACACACACACACACACACACACACGCACTCTCTACATAGTAACTGTTGAAAACTGGATCTCGTCGGCAGTCCCTTAAACAAACAATGCTGTGATTATGCACTAGTCCTCGAGATTCCTATCCTTCCGCCATCCCGGAACACAAGTCCAATCGGATTGGCGTTCAGGAGGGTTTAACTGCAAGAATTGCTGGTGGCTGAGCAACAAGTTCATGAAGCCGGCTTGATCTCTGAAGTCTCCAAACGTAAACAGCGGTAAGTAAGATGCAAAACAATGTTCGCAAATGAAGTTGCTCATATAGTTTCGAATAAGTTTGTGTATAATGACCCTCGCTTCCAGGTCCGATTTAAATCCTGAAAACGCTGCCCGCCACCCGTCAGCAAAAGGTTTACCGGCTCTGTCGGCTTCACGGCTGCCTTTCTGAAATGTGTTTTCGTCATCGTCGGCAGGATTTTCTAGACAGAAGGGCCGATCCGGAAACACGCCTAGCGAAAGCCAGAACATGATATAAGCGATTAGCTTTGCCACTGCGTCATGAGTTTCAGGTCTAATGATCATATTTTCGCGAAGTAGCAGGCAAAGAAATTTGGAAATCAAAGATGGCCCTTTTTTGCATGCGGACGAATAGCTGTAGATCCATGCCTATCGGGATTGGTATATCATGTCTGGCGTGTTGTGTTTTGGGTGGCATTGGCAAGTGTAGATAGAACTTATGGCTAAGTCGAAAATCTGTGAAATCTCTTTCGAATATTCTTATGACCTGAATTGCAAAACATCAGCTACGACATAGCCCAACTCATAGGCAAGCCTTCTGCACTTTGTATATTTTCACTCCATCAACGTGCCACACAATAGGGATGAGACGATCTGGATTTGTCAGGTCGAGGTCTGAAACGAAGTCCTTGGCATATTCCAGATATATTTGTTAAGCTTTTGTGGGCCAATTGCATGTCAACCGTAGCGTTCCCAAAAAGTTTGAAACTATAGTTTGTCTCCTGAAATATGCCAAGACTCTAAATGCTTCGAACGCTCCCAGTAAGTTGCAACTGTTAACGCTGGATCATCACCATCGGCAATTGTGCTTAGCAGGCGACCCTGCTCGTAAGGCATAATCCTATATCTGGGAAGTTATATATGAGCATTTTGCATTTTATTGTATTAATTTGTTTGGAAACCTATTTGAAACACCACCCCAAACTCAGATATAGCTTCCTAAATATAGGGCTACGCCCTCTTGACCTGCCGATGAAGAACGTTGTACATGTCCCATGGCCACACTATTGCACATGGTTTGCTCCGTCTCTCCATTGTGCCATCAGGTTTTGTAACGACCATAGGCAGAGAAACTTTGTCTGTGGAAAGCGGGCATGCTTTGCTCAGCCACCTCGATGTGTCAGAATATAGCTTATATGGCTGGTATATTATGTCTGTGGCCATGGGGGAGACATCGAAAGATATAGGCGTGTGTAAAATATAACATGTGAACATGATGTCGTTGGGACGCATTTGAAGCATTTCCATGTTCCTATGTTTCCCGACGTGATCACATGTGTCCAGATAGATTTCCGCAGTTCCCCAATGGCCCCAGACATGCTATACTAGACATATAGCCCTACTCTATTTGTGTAGCCCTACAAAATAACGACAAGTTGCTCGTGAAACATATTAAGCAACGTGCTAGAAACTATAAGTATAATGCAATCTGATGGTCGCATTGACACGTGTATTTGTCGTCGCGCTGTGCGAGCACAGGTTACTTGGTATTGGCAGCGTGGCGATGGAAACAGGGTTTCTATAGGAACGTGAATGTAGAAAACAGAGCAGCACACACAAACTATGTAAACAACGGTTCAACACTCCAAATAACAAAACTAAGCAACCATGATTTTGAAACGCGTGTCAACCACTTAACTGCAACATGTGAGGCCTGTGGAAGCTTCGCTCCTCTTTGGTTGGAGAGGACGCCCAGCTGGCAATTCTGGGAAGCCTACTGGCCAATAGCAGCGCCCCAATAAGGAATAAGTAACTTAATTTTCCAAAATCACAAACATACCAAACTATAGTTGTCTTATGTGATGCTAGGAACACGCACTGCTATTGGCCAATCGAGAAACAACGAGCACGTTGAACCTTCATCCATTTGTTCTGTCGCATCCTCTACTGCTTCGCATATTGATGTGTCCTCCCAAGGTGGTGTGGAGCTTCGTCACTTGGTATTCACGCACTAACAGTATCAATGAAGTCTTGACTGCAAAACCTATTTTAGGATTTCAAATTCGTTTTAACACGGTTATTCATTAGGGTTTCAAATGCGTTTTAATACGGTTATTCAAAACGTGCGCAAGGACTGCGGTGTTGAAAGGGCCCCTTTTGTCAACACAACAAAGTCGTTGAGGGGTTAGATCTGAGCACATTAAGTTTTACAAACACCCTGCCCCCAAGCATATTTTTCTCAGGATTCGAAGACCTGGCTTTGAGACCCTACACAAATCCTTGCCTTAGTTGTTTGAGTGGCCGGATTCTGAATTCAGGGATATAAGTACTTAAGGGTTACCAATTTTCTTTGACAGCGCTTTGCTCACGGCTATAGTGCAACAGTGACATAAAAAATAAACGCGCTCATTGCCTGCAGCTGCAACGAATCAGGAAAACATCAGCCAGCTCATTGTTAAGAAGGCCACTGTTTACCGCCCACGTTGGCAACCATTGCAACTGTTTCGTTTCTTGGCTTAGGTTTTGCAACTAAGCCCTCTTAACATTTCAGCATGCTGGATTGGGTGATTGGCACGACTATGTTTTCGACTAACCGAACTGTTTCCGAAAATTGGCCGCCGTGCACGTTGCCTGAGCGAGAAGGATATATCGCTAATTGGCATAATGCAAAACATCACTCAATAACATGGTGTCAGGCTTCAAGATAAGGTAGCTGGGTAGCTGGGGACCCTTGGACTAGGTCACCCAGCTATAAAATAACTGGGAAACTAGACCAACTACTACTAAGCAGATTCATTTTCAAAGGGTTCCAGTTATAAACTAGCTGGAAATTAACTGGGGGACTGGCTTCTCCAGCTACCTCATCTTAACATCTGATGATATGCTGATTGCCAACAGGAACATAACTTGCTTCTTTGGCACTAGTGGCGAGACAAATGCCACTTCACATATGGTAGAGCAAACCTCGTATATTATGTTTTCGTTATTGGCCCCACGAGCACAAGTCCACACTGCATCTAACCTGGTTCACTATTTAAATGCCCGGGTACGACCGAGCTTGCTGACTGCCCTGGGAACGATGGCTAGGTCCATCGCCTGAGATTTTGGCTGAGCAATCACTTGGCGCAGTTGATGCCCAATGCAGTTTTATATGTTTCCAAAAGGTTTGCATATTTGCTTACATGCCCAGCACACATGACCAGAGATTCTCGGGCACTCCATTAGCTGATCAAGGGCGGTCATGTTTATGCACCAGGACTGTTCAGAATGCCTGTGTGTAAAGTTGAACATTTCACTTGCAACTAGCAACACGAATTGCACCAGCCTGCACTGGTCTGAAAGGCTCTGCAATGAAGTAATTGTCGATGATAAGTTCTAGGTTGTATCGAAACGAATCAACAGCGCAAGGTTGAGATCAGGGCTATTGCTGCCGCCCCTGCCAGCCAACCTGTGCGCCCGTCGGCTTTAAAACTGAGGATTTATTTGTTGACGCATGTTGTAAGTGTCGCATGTGAAATTACGGGACCTAAGGTGTAGATCTTCAGCTAAGTAAAATAATTAGGCCTAACTTGGAATATGCTATATATCCAACTCCAAACTTGCGCTTGGTCTTGAATGGTATGTTTGCCGAGCTTAACTTGTCAAAGATGAACGCATATATCAGCACCTGTTTCATAATCGTTCCAATTCGCAGTGCACACCAGGATTTGTTTCTGCTGAGAGTCAATTCAAATAGTAGTGTAAACAGATAGTGACAGGCCAATGTTGTATATGACAAAAACACCAAAGAACATGACAGCATGGCAATTTGTTGACATGCTGTTTAGATGTGAGACTGGAGACGTGCTGGAAGGTGTTTGCGTAGCTCTGATTGTTAACTTGTCGTGTAGCTCTGATTGTTAATTGTTTGCGTAGCCCTGATTGCGAATTTGTCGTGTAGCTCTAATTGTTCACTGTCGGCGTAGTTGTTATTGTTAAGTTGTTGTGTAGTTTTGGTTGTTATTTGTTGCGTAGCTCTGATTATTTACCTTTTGCGTAATTCGGATTGTTAAGTTTTGTGCAGTTCTGATTGTTAAGTTGTTGTGTAGCTCTGATCGT
>CALGTP010000824.1 GCA_937902105.1 uncultured Actinomycetes bacterium | reverse complement strand
GGGTATGAGCCTGCTTGATCACCAGAATGCCACTCTCATGGATGCAAAGATTGAGGATGACCCAGATATAAAAGAACTCCGATCACAGATGGAGGATGGGATGAATGTTAGCGCACCATATAGATACCTGGCATAACACACACACATGTTTTATTATATGTACACAACACATACTGGACATTCATGGCTACAGTCTATCCGCTGCTCCTTTAGTATTTTGTTGAATGTGTTGTGACACATGCTATATCATACATAATCCAACTGCAACTTCATCGAATCAGTTGTATTGTTCGGTGACGGTTTAGTGTGTTGTGGAACGTGTTGCGACTGGCTATTGAACTAACGGTTTAACTACAGTGAATGCAGCTTGCGCTTGACAGGCCAATGATTCAGACGTACGATGCTTGAAACGACGACTTGATCCTGCCTCCACTCCAAGTCCATCTCGCACATCGAAGCGCTCTCGCCGACATCCGTCGCCTGCACCTCGTGGTTGTGTCGCTGCTGCTGCCGAGGAAGAGAGGCACATTTGAGACTTGTGTCATTTCTTGTACTGACTAGTCATAGTCCATCATTGTGCGGCTACATCATGTCGGCCTGCTGTTTGTTGAAGTCTTAGCCTAGTGTTGCACACTGCGTATGATAAGTGTACATGTCTAAACCTCATGTGACACTACATGTTATGCACACATATCAAACTGATTGGGTTATACTGTTGCGCCTTGAAACGTAGTTGCCTGCATATCCACACATAGCCAAACAAATGCGTTTGTACTTTTGATGTTATGGGCCCTGTGCATATTCGTCAACCATCTTACGTCATGTGATGTATGATAGTCCTAGAACAACCTTTGGCAGGGAGAGTGTCACCGTTGACCCTTATGGCGATTGGGTTCAAGAAGATGATGATTTGGCAATCTACCTGACCAAGCATATGGTTGCTAGCTTTCGCTTTACCATCGTATGTAATTTGGATCCGAGTGTTCATAACCTACACGCCTTTAAACAATATGGTTCAACACTAGTGACTGCTTAGGTGAGCCTGTAAATGCACATGTCTAGCGTTGCTTGACACATGCGCCTTCCAAATGCTATTGCCAAACTAAGGCTGAACATGAACCTGTGCCGCACTTGCTATTCCACATGCCGCACACAACCGTCAAAACCGAAAAACCTGATGCCGATTGTGAGACTGATGAGCCTGCTGGTACAATAGGCGCTGACACTACTCCGGGTACGGACGATATGGGCGGCCAAACCTCTGAGTCTAGCAATTGTCCTGAACCTGACGATCGTGCTAACGAGCTTCCTGTGCCTGTACCAGCCGAACCTGCTCTAATTACCAGGCCAAGTCCCGCCGAGTCAGCAAGTTCTTCTGGTTCCAATGGCACTCCTTCTAAGGAAAGTGAAGGTCTTGGAACAAACACCACACCTGCTGAGCCTGTGCGCTTGGTAGCTGGGCCGCAAGTGCCTGTTGGTGGTGAGCCCATGGTGAATTGTCAAGCTGGGAAGCTTGTTAACACTTTGCAAAGGAAACAAAGACGTGCTTTGGCCAGGACTTTCAAGCCACGTGCGGATGGTAGCTATCTAGTGCCTGAAGACATTCGGAAGCAGTGGGCAGATGGGGGCTCCAATCGCGACAATGTGGTCAAAGTGTTCACCGACGCCAATTGCGATCCGGACCTGGCTCTAAACACATGTGTTTGTCGGGGTTGATTCGTACGTGTTATAATATGTGAGCCACACGTGCCTCAGATACAAGTCATATATGTGCATGTTTGAAGTCCGCGCTGCAGTGCCTACACATGCACTGAAATGTCGCACACACACAAGTGTCGACACGCCTCTGTCTGAAAATCAAATGCATTGTGTAATGTATACTATATTGAAATTTGGGTTTTGATCGATTAGGTACGCCCCGACGGGAAGTGCTTTGCAACAGGTGTTAATGTGATATGAGTCAGGTTGAATATGTTAGGGCCGAATTTAGTTGGAGTTTGTTGTCGTTGCCCGTCCTCGTCTGCTCGTCTTGTCGTGTCTCGTCTCGTCTGTTTTGTTTGGTTTTCTTTACTTGTTCCGTGCCGCTTGTCGTGTCCGATTGTATTGTCTTGTCCTGTCTCGTTTCGTTTTTCGTTTGTCTTGCCTCGTGTCGTTTCGTTGTTCGTTCTGGGGCCGGTTAGTTGTTGTCGTGTCCGCTTGTTCTGGGCTTGTCGTTTAGTCTGTTAGTTGTTGTCGGTTGACAAGCCCATGACAAGCCCAGGACAAACCCAGGACAAACCCATGACAAGCCCAGGACAAACCCAAACCCAGGACAAGCCCAGGACAAACCCAGGACAAACCCAGTACAAACCCAGGACAAACCCAGGACAAACCCATGACAAACCGAGGACATGCCCAGGACAAGCCCAGAACAAACCCAGGACAAACCCAGAACAAGCCCAGGACACGCCCATGACAAACCCAGGACAAGCCCATGACAAACCCAGGACAAACCCAGTTGCTTGTTTATTGAACTGCTGCTTGGGAGTTACACGCTGAAGCATTGTGCTTCGCTTACGGTTTTGTTAACTTGCGGATCTGTTAAAAGCTAAACCCCAATCATCCACATATGCTGCAACCATATACTTAACCCTGCAGGACGCCTTTGTGCATAAAACCAAGATGCTTGTGATTCAGCGGAAGCAAACCGATGTCAGCGTAGAGGGAGAGTTCATGTCAGAACAGAATATGAAAGACGCCGGGTACAGTGAGTCATTTGGTTCTGTTTTCATGACTGTGAGTGTGTTTTCATCATTACTTTCAACAGTCAAAACTTCATCGATCAACCGTTTAAACACTTAAACCTGCAACGCCTAGGTCAAGGATTGCTGGGGTCAAGCGCGTGACGGCAGATCGCCCAGGATGGAGGAGGTTTGCCCTGCCGAGTGAAATATTTGTCGATGCAAACTTAATTCTCAATGGGTCATGTGTCATATGCTCCTTTGCATTTGTGCTGTTCGTTTTCGCTGTGCAGTGTGATTGTAAAACAACCCCTGGTCAAAGGGATGATCTCTATGAGAATATGACTCGCTACTGGGTGCAAACGAAGATTTCTGGTTTGATGAAGCATCCTAGATGTAATTTAACACATATGCGATCAGTTTAGTTGCATTCATTTGTAATGCTGCCTGTGCACAGTCTATGGAAACCATCGACTCTCATGATTAATGACATGTGTTGCAAGCTGTTCAAATCCATTGTATTGTCAACATGCTATAAGGCAAACCGTCATGACAGAACTGGCAGAGTCTTACGAGGGCAAACAGAATTCCGGCTCGATCGACATGAAAGCCAATCTCGGCTTCGACTTTGATCGTATCGATGCAGGTCCTATGGTGTATAATGTAACACACATGCTATACAGTGCAGGTGTCAGCAATCGTAACTCGTTTTCACGATGGCCATTTAGTCAATAAGTTGTTTATATGTGTAGCAATGTAAGTTCATCAAGTGAAACAGGCAAAGCCACGAGCAATGCTGTGGATCTTGCAAGAGATGAGATCAAAAAGAATGACAAGAGGGGATTGCCTGTCTTAGAAGCTGATGTCATCCCCAGCAGCCAAATCAACATCTTGATCAAGGGGCTGAGTGCTCGGCAGAAAAGGATCTCTGAGCTTGTCCTTCGCTTCATGGAGCTGGGTGACCCTTCTGCTTTACAGGATCAGTCGCTAGCTCATTGCGCAAATACGTGTTCTGATATGTTTGTTGTAGCTCAACACATGCACGCCTGTATCTAAATTGATTCTACGGTCCTAAGGATTTCCTGCAATTACTGCGTGACACATATTACAAGTTTAACGTGACTCAGGCTCCATGAGAAGTTCAAAGCATGCTCCATCGCCATCGAAGCGAGCCTTGTTGCCATGACGGATGTGCACACAGCTGGTATTATGAATGGCTTCAACAGTGAGTTTCTTGAGCTTGCGTAATCGTGTTGTTTAGGATGTTGTGTTTATGATTGTTGAAATATGTTGTGGGATATGGTATGTGTGTTTGAGTGCATTACACATAGAGAATACACATTATATATAACAAATAGAAAGCTAACCGCCTGCTTGCTGTCTCAGGTTGGAGCTGAAGCTCAAAGATGCATACAACAAGGGTCGGAACTCGTAGGGGCCCCGATTCCATTCTCGAAAGTTGTTGGTTCGGTGCCTGTGTGTTAAACCGACTTATAGGTGCTGCTAACTTGTTCTTGGCATCATTAGCTGCAATAACAAATCCCAAATGATGCTGGCGCTGAGGGCCTCGGAGAGCCTACTCCTGGAGACAAGGGCGAAGTCACCGTCCCAGCAATTCCTTCCACACGCTTGCTGTTATGGCTTCCTATATTGTCAAAACATGATATGTGCCATACACGAATGATATGTATGTGTGTCTGTGAGATACGTTTGTGCTCTCAGTGTATTACATATATCGGCTGGTCTTACCCTGCTAGTTAAACATCGCCTGGGTATGCACTCACTCAAATTATCAGCTAATGTTGACACACATGCATGGCGACCTAGGTCCATCCTGCCAGCAAAGAAGAAGAAACCTGAGGAAAGCTGATGACTGCTACTCAGTCATGCGTATGATCGAAGCGCGAAAACAATTGTTGTTTGATTAATAACTTCCTGTCATTTTGCTTTCATTTTGCTTTCATTGTGTCGTTACTATTGTGGTTACTATTGACATCACTACTACT
>CALGTP010000823.1 GCA_937902105.1 uncultured Actinomycetes bacterium | reverse complement strand
GTCGTCGATGTTGATGTTGAATTAGGACTGGTGAAGGTTGTCCAGATTGCGACTGCGCAAGATGTGGGACGAATTCTTAATCCCATTTCTGTGCAAGGCCAAGTTGAAGGGGGCATCGCTCAAGGCCTTGGATTAGCAGTGATGGAGGAAATCATTGTCAAGGATGGCAAGGTTCGAAATCCAAGTTTCACCGACTATCTACTTCCAACTTTTTTAGACGCCCCATTGGTGGAGATGGTGTTGATTGAAGAATTTGAGCCAAAGTCACCACTTGGCGCCAAGGGAGTCGGAGAACCTCCGTGCATCTCTGTCACTCCTGCTATTGCCAACGCCATTCGTAACGCCACCGGACGAGATTTACCACGTGTTCCCATCCGTCCTTACGACATTTGCCTCTAGAGCAAACCAAGTCGCTGCATGAGATCTTGCGGCGCATTGATTTCTAGAAGCGCTTGCTTCATGTGCTCAAGTAATTCACTCTCAAGTGGCGAGATCACATCACCTTGGGGGCTTGCCAAATTCTGTAACTGTTGAGGATCACTTTGGCGGTCGTAGAGGAGGTTCTCATTCTTCAAACCTCCATAAGCCCAAAAAGGCAACGTGTCCCCCATTTCAAAAGGCTGACGGATGACAGGGACCGTCGTTCCTGGCATTGTGTCAAGAAAAGCCCGCTGATCAGGACGTGGAAGACGCAACTGAGGCGCTAGGTGTAGTGGCATGGTGCTCCAACGGTTGGACCACATTGAAAGTGGAAAGCCTTCACCCACAGAACCTCGTGTGTATGTGTGCGTCTGCGTCACGAGTTGAATTTCGCGTCCCCAATAACCCGATAGACAATGATCACGAACACTCGAAACCTTCCCAGTTACTAGTGGCACTAGGGACACTCCGTGTGTGCGATGTTCAGGCGATACCGAGAAAACATCGCATAAAGTGGCGTGAATATCCACTGTCGTGGTCAGTGCCGACACACGACCCGCTTTAACTCCTGGCCACCGAATCATCAACGGAATATGCCCCAAAGTGTCATGTATCGGATAACCAGGTTTGCCCCACACATCTTTTTCGCCAAGATAATGGCCGTGATCCGTACACACAATGACTGCTGTGTCGTGAGCATTTGGTGAGGCATCCAGCGCATCAAGCAAACGCCCAAACCAATGATCAATCATCGATAATTTGGAACCGTAGGCGGACCTTAAAGCGCGACCCTCCTGTTCCGTTAGAAACCCATCGGCGACACCGTTGACCACGTAGGGGGGCCAAATCAGCCACGGATCATTTTCATCTTGGCGATACTGAGAAGCCCATGGCTCGGGAGTGTCAAAAGGTTCATGAGGATCAAACTCGTCAATGACCAATAAGGAGCGCTCATGATGTCCACCATTCGTCTCCAGCCAATTCACCGCGGCGCGCATTGTTTGTGGACCCGGAAAATCCTCTTCACTTTTAAACCAGGTTCGTGAATCCTGATAGTTGTAGTGACCGCGCCACGGATCCCTGACAGGTAAAGCCGGAGTACCAACCCACGATGTATCTGAGCGAGTCCTCCAAGGATCATTCTCATGCCCACGCACGTATTCCCAAGCCGTGAAATCCGTGTGATAATTTTCGCCACCAACTTCAAAAAGGTGCGGATGATCCGAAATAAGCATCGTTGTTACGCCCGCAGCGCGCAGCGAATACGTAATCGCGTCTTCCCAAATCTCCACCGATCCCCAAGGACGCCAGGGGAAATCCAAGGCTCCAACAAGCAGATCATGGCGAGCCGGCATACAGGGCAAAGATCCCGTGTGATGCCGATCAAAGACGAGCGCATCGGCAGCAAAACGATCCAAATGGGGGGTTGTGAACTCCGATCCCCCGTAAGCCCCCAAAAGATGCCGATTCAGGCTGTCAAGGAGAACAACAACCACATGTTTCGGCGCCAGTTGAGACTCGGAAAATTCGTTCCCCATGAACATACGATAGGCGCATCTGATCGTTCTGGCGTACCATTAAGACATGACCGCGGAACTGGATTTTGTGCCCTTCGATTGCGATAACCATTATTACGAGGCGATTGATGCCTTCACCCGCCACCTTGACCCGAAAGATGGTCCAAGGTGCGTGCAGTGGGCACAAATAAATGGGCGCCAATACCAGGTGGTCGGGGGTCAGGTCAGTCGTGTTGTCACTAATCCGACTTTTGACCCGATTTCTCCTGCAGGAGCGATGCACGATTACTTCCGTGGTAATCCCGACGGCAAACACCCCATCGAGTTCCTGACCCAACGTGAACCCATTCGCCCCGAATACCGCGATCATGATGCCCGCATTGCGACCCTCGATCGGCAAGGTATTTCCAAGATCTGGTTATTCCCAACTTTGGGCATGCTCTACGAAGAAATTCTCAAGCATGATCCCGAGGGTGTTGGAATTATGTTCACAGCTTTCAATCGTTGGTTAGCGGAAGACTGGGGTTTTGATTATCAAGACCGAATCTTCGCTGGTCCTTATATCTCGCTGGCCTCACCCGAGTGGGCCTGCAATGAACTGGACTGGGCATTGGCTCAGGGCGCACGAGTCGTTGTGATGCGTGCTGCGGCACCAACCACGGCCCATGGACAAAGAACACCTTTTGACACTATCTACGACCCATTTTGGGCGAGAGTGAATGAAGCTGGAATCACAGTGGTGATCCATGCTGGCGATAGTGGTAACTCCAGCAATGGTTACGCCAACGACTCCTTCTCAGCTCAATTCAGCGGCGTCGGTTGGAAACCTAGTATCAAAGCCTTCAGTATTGAAAGAGCTGCGCAAGATTTCGTCATCTCCTCCATTTTCGAAAAGCTTTTTGATCGCTTCCCAAATGTGCGCATGGCATCAGTAGAAAATGGCTCCAGTTTCTTGGCAGACGCTTGCACCAAGTTGACTTCAACGGCAAAAAAGATGCCGCGCTACTTCACAGAGGACCCCGTGGAATCTTTACGTCAGAACTGGTGGATCAACCCGTTTTGGGAAGATGATGTTCAGGAAGTAGCCGAGATTATGGGCACAGACCATGTCATCTTCGGAAGCGACTGGCCCCATATTGAAGGCATGCCAAACCCACTTGATTACGTTTCAGAACTCAAAGCATTTTCACCTCAAGATCAGAGACGAATCTTGCTTGACAACGTGACTGCTCTCAACACACCGAGACCCCTATAGCTCCCAACGGAGAAAACACGGCAATGTCACCAAGTATCAATATTTGCTCGCTTTTTACCAGTTCGTGTTGCGGTTTTCACCGATGACAAAACCGCACTGATCCATTTTCGGGAATCAGCGGGGTCAATCACATCATCAATTTCAAAATGTGTGGCGACTGATAATGCTTTTCCGCTTTCATACATTCGATCAACCATTTTCCTGAACGTCGCTTCACGTTCTTCGGGATCAGCAATAGCGTCGAGTTCTTTTCTGTAGCCGAGACGCACCGCACCCTCAAGACCCATTCCTCCGAATTCACCCGTTGGCCAGGCAACGCAAGCCAATGGTGATTTGGTACTTCCAGCCATCATCGCTTGCGCTCCGAGGCCGTAACTTTTTCGCAAAACGATCGAGATGACAGGCACGGTGAGATTGGCGCCAGTCACAAATAAACGGCTGCAATGACGAACCAAGGCCGTTCGTTCAACATCTGGTCCAACCATCATTCCTGGGGTGTCAACAAGTGTCACGATGGGTATATCAAAAGCGTCACAAAGTTGCATAAAACGCGCAGCTTTATCCGCACCATCGCTGTCAATGGCACCAGCAAGAAAGTTCGGATTGTTGGCAATGACTCCCACTGATTGACCTTGCACACGGGCAAAAGAAGTGATCATGCCTAAACCAAATTCTGGACGAATTTCTAAAACAGAATCAACATCGAACATCAAGTTAATCACCGCACGGACGTCGTAGGCCTTGACTCGATGGACGGGAATCACTCCGCGCAATAAAGTTTGATCAAGTTCAGTCCATTCCCGAAGCGCACCCTGGAAATAACTGAGATACTTCTTCGCCACTTCAACCGCTTCAGCATCATCTCCCACAACAATGTCCACTACTCCATTTGCTCTTTGTATCTCAAGAGGACCGATTTCTTTTGGATCAAAAACTCCCAGTCCGCCACCTTCAATCATGGCTGGACCGCCCATTGCAATATTTGACCCTTCGCAGGCAATCACAACATCGCAGCAACCGAGAAGCGCAGCGTTACCGGCAAAGCAATAACCGCCAGTGATCCCTACTAAGGGAACCAAACCAGATAGTCGCGCAAAGTCATGGAAGGCCCAACAATCAAGCCCCGAAACTCCGGGAGCATCTGTGTCGCCTGGTCGCCCTCCTCCACCCTCGGCAAAGAACACAATCGGTAACTGCAAACGCTCCGCAACATCAAAAAGACGATCTTTTTTGCGATGATTTTGTGATCCTTGAGTTCCCGCAAGAACCGCATAGTCGTAGGACATCACAACCGCCCGTGATTCGTGGCCAGGAAATAAATCTCCGTTAATGCTCGCTAGACCACCCACAAGGCCGTCAGCAGGAGTGTGCGCAATCAAGTCATCAATTGAACGACGCCGCCGCTGGGCTGCGATCACGACGGGGCCATATTCCACGAATGAGCCAGGATCAACCAACAGGGCCAGATTTTCGCGCGCAGTTTGTCGCCCTTGCCCATGACGACGCTCACTTTGCACACGGCGGGATTCGTCGAG
>CALGTP010000822.1 GCA_937902105.1 uncultured Actinomycetes bacterium | reverse complement strand
CCTCTGAGGCCATCCGCCGACTCGTCTAGGATAGCAGCGATCGTGATGTACTCGTTTTCCACGCTGGCTCGTGACTCGGTGGCTAGGATAAGATGGTTCGGGCAAGTGATCGGTCGATCGGTAGGGTTATAGACGGTAAAGGGGACCTTGAGGCTTGTAGGGTTATGGATGGTCTCGTCCAACGACAGGAGTCCGAGTTGGGTTATCGCTGTGCTGGTCCTGAATAGGGTGGGCTCCAGTCGATCAGGGTCGAGTCCGACAATTCTCGGATCGAGCACTGCACGCTTTCCGGGTTCCACGACGAGGGAGCTATCCAGTCTGAGTTTCGCCGGGGCATAGCTAGAGCGCGTTGCAGGTAGTTCGACGCTTCCACTCGGGGAAGTTACTAGCAAAATGCTATGGTCTGCATCGTACGTCACAGAGGTTTGGCGGATGGACGCATCGTCGGGCGAGCACTCCACGCATAGCGCAATTACCCGTGATTCTTGGGGGCAGGTGTCGCAGGTATTACACAGGCCTGTTCTGATAGGTACGCCCTCGTGGGGGGCGGCGGCTGCGTAGAGTCGTCCAGCGTTGCAGTCGATAATCATATGGTTCTTGGACAAGGTGTTTACGCCCAGGAGGCAATCTACGCTGAGTTGGTGGAATACGTAGGCATACGTCGTGAGCTTGAGACCCCCCATCCAGATAGTTAGTGGAATCCTTCCAGCGATGGCCATAAGGTTCCCTTGAGCATCCTTGAATCGTTTCTGGCTGGGTAGTATCAATTTGAGGAGCTCGGGGGCGACACGAGCTAGGAAGGCGTGCTTAAGAGCCGTCCATGCAGCTCCTGAGTCTACCACACTACTCATGGGGATCTTCTTACCGGTACCATCATCGATGAGTAGGTCTGCCCGGACCGAGTAGTACATCGAGGCCTCATCCTCTTCTTCTCTTGAGCCTGGGATGGCTTGCGCGTGGAACAAGGGGCATGCTTCGTCTTCCTGTTCTTGGAGTAATCTGGCCGGGCATTTGAAGAATACAGCCCGGTTGAGGACCTTCTGGGGCAACTGGGGGCAACCATTGGTAGTAGCGTCCAATGACGAGTCGACGCTGTGCTGATAGGCGGCACGTCTGGCCTCAGTTAATCTAGTGCTCTCATAAGTTGGCAGGTGGGCCATGGTGTCGGTGGTGGTCCGTCCCTCTGCAATGGCTTCCGCCAGGGCACGCTCCTGACGAAGGGTACGAAGCAGTAGTGACAGTTCTAAGGTACGATCCACTGCTTTTCCCACGCGTAGTCGGGACTCGGGCTCAAGCGAGGATAAGTCAGCGTGCTCGAGTGCGGTCTTGACGTCATGATCGTCGGGTATGAGATGGCCTTCGAGATCGGCGACACGCTCGCTTAACGATAGTAAATACGCGTCGATACTCCCCTTTTGCTTGATCATCTCCTCTGTGGACTCGTCGAGTTGACCTTGCAGGATTGAGGCGTGGGCTTCTAGGATGTGAGTGAGCTTCGTGCGTCTGGAGAGCTCGCGTCGCAGGGATTCGATGCCTTCGGCGGGCACATCGTAGGTTCCGTCTGCCTGTGGCGCGTCGCTTGGTGCGATTGAGGGTGCAATAGTTGGTTCTCCCACTAGCGACTCTAGCCACAATTTAGCAAGTGCAGGTGGGCATGCGTTGCCTATTTCCTTGATGGCATGAGACCAGGTCGAGTCGAATTGGTAGTCGTCGGGGAAAGTCTGGATTCTGGCCATTTCCCTTATGGTGAAGTAGCGAGGTCCACTTCCGGTATCTACGGTGTTGTTTCCCCCACCTGGTCCATGCACGCCTGCCCTGATGGTCTTGGCTTGGGCATCGAGATGACTGGGTTCATGGCCCTCGTAGCTGGAGGCTTGTCCGACCTGATCGTGCCGATTCATGCCGTTAGGTTCCCCCAGGCTTCGGAGTGCGTCACGTAATGTGGTGGGGGGCTGTTCTGGAGGTGCGGTAATTGGCAGTAACGACCGTCGACCCATGATTAGGCATCGTCGTCTATATTGTGGCACGCCATAATCCTTGGCATTCACTCTCGAGATCTGCACGCAGTAGCCTAAGGTCTGGAGATCAGCAATAAGTTGCCATCGGGTGGTGTCGAACTTGGGCCGGAGGAAGCCGTCCACCATTTCTATCAGGAAAGCCTTCGGTTGGACGTCGTTGATAGCTCTTACTGTGGTTGCCCATAGGTTTCGGGAGTCTTCTTCACCTAGGCTTTTACCGCCGATGGACCAGGGTTGGCATGGCGGCCCTGCAGTGAGTAGGTCAGCATCGTTGGAATTGGATAGGTCGACGTGTTCGAGCTGATTGTGGATGATGTTACTGAATCCGTTAAGCTTGAGCGTGGCTACGCATCTTTCGTCGGATTCGATGAGGGCTAGGTGGTGAAATCCGAGCGATCTCGCTGCGAGGGCTAGTCCTCCGCAGCCTGAGAATAGGTCGACGACGGTACGTATTGGTGCGTTGGTTGGTGATCTGTCGACGCTGTCCTGCTTATTGAAGTCCAGGTTAGTCGTCACCCCCTCTAAGCAGGAAGTGGCGAGATGCGCCTCAGTGGGGTTTATCACCCCCTCATTTCGGGTTGGCGTCTCTAATGGAGCGGTGTTGGGAGGGAAATTGCTGACCTCCTCAGTGCTAGTCGAAGAGACATCGGTTTTAGGCACCCCCTCATCTGCCGGAAGGGGGAGCTGCGGAAGTGGTGGGTGGGTGGTAGGGGAGGGTGGCACCGTGGTTTGAATAGACGGCGCCGAGGTTTCCTAGGTGGCAGTGGTGGATTGGAGTTCATTCAAACGTTCCGCGTCGCGCGCGAGTCGAACGGCATCACGGTCTTTCCGGCCTTGGCTAGTGTGTCGGTATATTGTGGGGCAGCGACTTTCGAGGTGGGGCATGAGGCGACTTTCCGGTGCACAGTTGGTGCATAAGCGGTTGGTAGCGGATAGGTAGGACTCTGCAGAGGTAACGTTGTCACGCTTCAGATAGAGCGTCTTCGCTGCGTCTGTAAGATCGTCAAATTTTAAGGCGGGCCATTTCGAAAGTTTGTAAGTGCCCTGCGCGGTGGTGGGGGCCGGTCGACGGTTGAAGGTGAGTGCGAAAAGATCTGAAGGCTCGGGTTGGCCGTCGGTCTCTACCCAAGCGAGGAGGTCGTCAAGTGAGGTGACTTCGTGAGTTTCACAGGCAATGGCGAATTGGTGAGCGATGGCATCGGTCGGATCATCTTGCGTATCTTGCACATGGAGGAGCGTCGTACGTACGGGTGCGGCGGATACGGGAGGAAGGTGAATCACAGGAGCTCGAGCATGCTTGCCGATGGCAGCGGCAGCGTCTCTGATTGTCGCTGCGTGCTTGAGTTCGGTGGTTGAGTCAGCGACGTTACGAAGGCAGTGCTGCATAGTTTGCGCGTTATGAGCATTAAGGTCGTGGAATGCAGCCATGGAAGCATCGTGTTGGTCGAGTCGCGAGCCGAGGTCCTTGCTGACCTTCATTATGGTCCCTTGGATGGTACCGAGGTGTTTCTCGATGTTTACTTGGAGGGAATTTACCTTGGCTTCGAGTGTGGATTCAATACTCGATTGCAGAGAGTTCACTTTTGTTTCGATTTGCGAGTGCGCCTTGTTGACATTAGCTTCGAGTTTGGTGAACTGAGTATCGGCGGCGCTCGCCAGGCGGTCGTGTTGTCGGATGATGGTTTTCGGTCCCGGGCGGAATCTCGGGCCATCGGTGACAAGAAGCACGTCTTCAGGTTCTGTGGATTGGATGTCGTCCCAGGCGACGAGGGCGATTTGAGCCGCTGGCGCGACGAGAACACGTTTGTGATGACCGAGGAGTTGTCGCATCATAGCGGGCCAATAATCAGCGAGCGCGCCTGTTTTGCCGACAAATGCGAGATCAGCAGGGTGCGCGATGCGATGGGTGTGGCTGCCTAGGGACATGTCGGTATGGTGCATTGCCTTTAGTACGGCGGATTGCCCTGAAAATTCGGCGTAGGTGTGTAGCTCGGGTATAGTTGAGTGGAGGAGTAGTGGTTTCTTCAGGATACTGGAGAGCTGCGACGCGAATGCGGCCGGGAGATTTCCGGCGTCATTAGTGACTCGAAGGCGGTGTGCGATTTCGCCAAAGAAAAGGAGTATACGCTCTTGCATGGGTGGCGAAAGGCGACTAGTAACGGATGGCAGAAGGGTTTGGATTTGGCCGCCCTCGCATAAGCTGAGAAGTAGTACTGGACCCCACAGTTTCGAATAACGTAGCCAATAGGCGTTGGCTTCGAGCAGATAATCGACATCGGAATTTGAGGGCATGATGGCAAGCTGAGTAAGAAGTTGACGGGCCTCTGAGTGGAGGGCGCCGTCTCTGGAGGTACCAAGAAAGGCACTACGGATGGCGGCAAGGCATACGCAAAGTACGCTCAGGAATGATCGATGGTGATGAGCGTCAGTGTGGTTGAGTTGGGCATCACTGACGGTGCTGGCGTAATGGTTCTTAAAGAACACGAGTTCCTCCTTGAGGTGTTCGGCGATGTCGTCGGTCACGATCATTGTGAATTCAGCGGAGTCGTGGTGACGGCGGAGGATGGCTGCTAAGATGGTTTGCAGGGGATCTTGCTCACGGAGTAGGTCAGCGACGAGGGATGCGGTGTCCGTGTGAATCATCGTGATGAGGAGTTGTTGAAAGGCTTGGATACTCAGGTCAGTAGTCCAGTGTGGGAGGGCAGCGGCGACATCCATCTGGGGGAGTCTATTCCACAGGGTTCGGCGGTGTTCCGGAGGTAAACGCTCCTGGTCCGAGCTGACATCGCCCAAGCGGGGGTTGCGAGGGGTATGGATGTCCTCCGAGAAGGGGTGGCACATAAGGGCCGCCACGAGTATCCTACGTAGTTCCGTACGTTCACTGACCCTGATGGGCATTTCAATAGGCGCAAGGTTGGCGAGATGGGCCGCCTTGACAGCTGCGTGAGATTGGACATATGTGGTAGTGACGTCGTAAAAGTTCAAGTCATGAAACACTCGGGCGATGACGTCGACTGACGTTTGGGGGTCGGTGTTTCGTGAGTCCGGGAACGTGAGGCGTAAGATGCCATCAAGGGTATCGTCGGTGGACTCGCCGTATGCAATACGGAATCGGAAATCACAGAAGATCGGGTCGAATTCGGCGAATATATCTCGTGCATCGAGTACTCCGACATGCAGGAGGCTCCAAATAGCGGTTTCGATGGTGATGGTTGAGGATTGCGGTGGTGTGAGGGTCCACGTACGGAACTGCTCTGTTGCGCATACAGTGGTGATCCCGTTGACGCTTACCACGGCGACGACGGCGTATTTCTTCGAGTCGGGCACGCTGGCAACGTCGATCTTACGGCCATAGTTAGTGGGGCGTGTGGCCGGGAACGTTGTTCTGGTAGGAACGAAATCTGACTTGCCTGCAGTACGGTGACTGGGTTGTTCGAGGCCAGTAGACGAACTCCCCGAGGCCGAGGGCCAAGGATGAGTAAGTTTGTAGGGTTGACGACTGGTATCTCGAAGCGGGCGGCCGCGACCAAAAGGTGCGTGGGTGAATCGGGATGCGCCGGGTTCGTGGGGGAGCGTCTCAGTTTCGCCAGCGGTTGGGTCAGTCTCGGCCGAGAGTAGGGCGGACTGAGGGAGTCCGTCTACGGGGCGTGGTCTTATCGCCTCCATGAAGATTTTCATCTCGTCGCGTAATGTTTCGATGACCCTGTTATTGGACCTGAGGTCTAGGGCGATGCTTGCAGTCGCATCTCGATTCGCACGGGCGGTGCGATCAGTTTCTTCACGTTGGGCTAGACGGTCTGTGTCACTTGCCTTAAGGTCAACGGCGAGTCGGTCAAGAGAATCCCGATGGGTGAAGTAGGCTTCACGAGAGTGATCGATATGATTGCGGAGGTCGTTCTCGAGGGTCGATAGCGTAAAATGGTGTTCCGCTGATGATTCCCGAAGTTCGTCGAGGAGTGTAGCCGATACAGAAGCGGCTGGCGCGGGCATCGGTGCTGCTTCGAATCCGTGAGCATGTGCGATCGCAGATGGCGCTATTGATGTCGGTGTCCCAAAGAGCGGCTCGTGGTCAGGGGGTGCCGAGGACGATGCTCCGAGCAGTGGTGATGAGGGCGACGCTCCGGAAGCCGCAACGGAGGGCGCTACTGTTGAGGACGACGCGCCGATCTCGGTAAGGGGGGGCAGTGTTGTGGGGTCCACAGTGACGGCGCCTGGTGTAGTAGTCTCGATGTGTGGTTCCATGGTCGCTTCAGGTGTACCGGGGGAGAGGAATGTTCCGAGTGTCGATGCTCGGGTGCCAATGCCTTTGTCTTTTGGTTTCGGGCTTCCACCTCGTATGCGAAGTGAAAGGGAGGCGTATTTCTCGAGATCGATAAGACCAAGTCGAGGTTTGGGTCGAGAGTAGTAAGATCCATTAGAATTAGAATCACCACGTACGACCGACTTCGTGTTGTATTGCGTAGGTGCTGTGATCTGTTCGTACTGCGCAGCTTGTGGGGTGGGGAGGGTGGGCATTCCTTCTCCTTGGCTCGCACTATCGACGCTGGGCGTAGGAGTCGGTTCCTGCTCGCTATCGTCGTCGGATGGTGTTTCTTGTTGTGAGCCAGTAAATCCGGGCTCTCCAACCGTGACAGAGCAGTTCATGCCGTGGGTATAGTATGGGAGGTCTTGAATCCGAGTGTCGGTGTTGAAGATGTCATCCGCAGTGCCATCAGGAGCGTGATGGGTAAGGTAGAACTCCATGGGGTTCGGGAGAAGTGGTGATTCAAGGTAGGCAAAGTAGAGTCGATGGACTCGGGAGTAGAGGTCGGAGACTTTAGCTTCGCATTCAAGGATGAGGTATTCATCGACATCAGGCAGGATCTGCTCATTGTTGACGGTTTCCGTGACTTGGGCTAGCAAGAATCGGGGCCAAGCTCGCACGAGGAGTTGAGAGTAATACACGGCGGCGGAGATATGCATGCCTGTGGAGTAATGGCTGCTGTCTAGCAGGCGCACACTATGGTGAAGGGGTGCTGGTCGGTCCGGGGTTGACAGGGAGATTACCATCATGGTGGCCCTGGAACGCGCCGCCGTGGGCGACGCCGCTTGCCGTAGCACGATGGCTGGGTTAGGCATAAAGCCATTGAAGTCATTGCGGATGGCCATTGTGAGGGCGTGGAAAGTGTCAAAACCGGCGTACTCGTGGGCAGGTACGAGTCTTAGGCTTCCGACTCGATGAAGAAAAATCGAGGTCCATCCGTCGTGGCGCCTTGCTAGTGGACTCCGGTTTACTCCAGTCGGCGCTAGCACGCGCCTGTGGCGGGCGTGAGTTATGTCTTGCCCGACGTGGACGAGGTTCGCGGATTCGTGCGTAGCGCGCGGTTCATTAAAGCGGCAGACAAGGGCGCTGACGACACGGTGACCGGCATAAGGCAGGAGGCGGGCCGCAACGAAGATGGTACCGATCAGCTCGCCTGGTAAGTTTGCTGGGCGGCGATGGGAGATGTTAATGTGTGGGAGCCAGTCGGCCGCATGTATGCGGATCCATGCATAGTCAATTACGGTGGTTGCGTAAGGGAGGCCTCCAGGGGTGACTGTGCGAACTGTGCTCTTGGAGAGGTCGACAGCGAGGGAATTCTTGCTTGCCCAGTCGTACCGTCCATCGGGGGGCGCTAGTATGGTTGTCGGATGCAGAATTGGGGGCTCGATGTCGGGAAGCAGCGAGAAGGTAATGTGCCGAACAGGGGATCTTTCTCCTCGCCTATCCGGCGTAGAGTGCTGCAGTGGCTTTGGGATCATGAAGAAGTCGCACACGCATCTCTCAAGGTAAAGTTCATAGCAGACTGACCTAGCGGATTTCCGAATAGCCTTGGACGATTGACAGAAATGGGTAAGGCCGAGGATCGAGTTGGCAGCAGCACGGCGGAGGATGATGATCAGGACGTCCTTGGGCAGGCTGTTGAACAGTCGTAAATCTCGTACGGTTGGCTTGGGCCCCGTTGCCGCCGCGGGAGGTAAGGGCGCCGCTCGCCCTGAGTTAATTGCGGCGACGAGGTTTCGATAAGCTTGCGTCTCCTGTTCCTTCGGTACCCACGGTGCTGCATTCGGTGAGAGCCCAGCCCATGTTTCGGTACGGATGTAACAGCGGCAGCGAATGTAGTGCCGGGCACAAAGGCAAGTCGGCCAAGGCGGGGGTTTCGGGACAGCCAGGGCGGTGATGTCACCTGAGGCTGTGCAGTGGTAGCCGGTGGGCGTCTTCTTGCAAGTAATGCACGAGCATGCGCTATGATGAGGGGACCCGTCGCCACCTCGGTAGAGTAGCTGGTAGGTGTGGAGCTCGATCACGGGGTACGTTGCCGCGGTAGGTGTACTCACATGACGATCAAAACATCTGAGGTAGTGGGCTGGCTCGCGGATTCCCAGACACCAGAGGGCGTCGCTAATGATACTGGCCTCGTATTGGGGATCACGGTTGCGCTGAACTATCGCCGTCCTCCACCATGCGTCTCCCGTGAATCTCCCTCCGAGCACCTCTCGGTAGCCGATCAAATCGTGGAGGGCGCGAAGGGAACCCTGGCGTGAGCTCGGGGAAGCGGTGAACGGAATGAAATCGGAGATGTCATAGAATCCCGACATCCAATCGCCACTGTTAGGAAGTGATAGGATGGTTTGGAGTCGAGATGCGTGTTCGGAACTGCACACGACCTTGGTTACGGCTGACGACGTGAGTACGAATCGCAAGAGTCGGGAATCCCTTACAGCCCGCTGATCCTGGATGACGAGCATCGATCGATGGGCTTGGAACACAAAGATATACCGACCAGGTCGCACCCTGCCTTGGGGATCGACGACTGGGCCCTGGATGGAGGAAATCACGAGGTGCTGGCTGATGGTATCGGCCAACCAAAAATCGACCTGCGCTTCGTCGGACGTGTACTTAATGCCCATGGGCGTGAAAGGGTCGCGCATTCCAAAAGCAGGGACGTAGGGGCCAAAGCTCCACCATCCTTTGGCTTCCTCTTGCCAGTACTCGGATCGTCGCATAAACTTTCCAAGGGGGGACTCAGAGTGGGACAGAGCATTGAGGATCATGCAGAACAGCCGAAAGGACGCGTGTTCTAGACGAGCCCGGTACGTGGGTCCGAAACCTTGAATGCGCCAGCCCCCGGTAGGTTGCATCGTCCAGCTGTCGGCTGCTCCCAGGTAGTTCTGAATTTCCCCAAGGGTCGTTGGGCGAACAGCGTCGCTATCGATGGCATACAGGGCACACTTACATCCAAAGCTAACGGTTGTTTGGGTCGAGGCGCTCGGTGAAGAGGGCGGTGGGTCGAAAGAGAAGCTGATGTTGAAGGCGTCGGCAAGGTCTTCAAGCCTGTCGAGCCAGGTAGTCGGGCAATTGGTCGTGATAAGCAACACGCGGCGGAATGCGTGAGAGAAGGTGTACTGCCCACGTAGGAACCGCTCGTGTGGTACTTCGGCATGGGTAAAGTCCGTGCACAGGATGGGTAGGAGAAGGGTCTTCTCAAGTGCAGTAGAAGTAGCCAGCGATCGAGTCAGCGCTCGGCAGGCTTCACAGAGTTGCGCGTCTTGGGGGCCCACGGCGTCCGTCCAGGTAGCAGGGGGGTGTTCGTATTCGTCGCCCGTCGCGTAGCCTAATGCCTCAGTGAGCTTGAAGATGTCGTCGTTAGGACGAAGCGCCTCAACTCGGGAGAAGCTGTGAGTGTGTTCCCGCCAGTTCCAGTCGGTCTTAGCGGACAATCCGAAGCGGATGACCGCCTCGACGCTGTGGGCAGGGCCATGAGGCTCGGGCTCCTGATCCCTGTGCCACCTGTCTGCGGTCGACGTATGAGCGAGGGGAGATGGGAGCGATGGCACTCCATTCGAGCGGAGTATGGCGGTTAACTCCGCCACTCTGTGCTCGTGACTCGATTGTTCTTTGATTCCCTGGTGGTCATAGAGGGAGAGGAGCGAGACAATGCACCGGGTCCCGTTAAAGAGGTCACATTCTGCACCGCTTCGTGGCCCAAGCGTCTTGCATCGAAGGGAGTACATATGTTCAACGAACCTGTCGTCGCTCGGGTTTTGGGCTGTTTGTGCCTCTCGGGTGGCCACGCTGTGGGTGCCGGTGATGGTCAGCCCTAGGCTCTCGCAAACGGCGTTGAGTCCGAAATCAGGTGGCACGTCGTGGTCTGAGACCTGACTGGCGTGTACAAGACGCGCCCTGGGGTGAGTGCCTCCATTAAGTCTGCCCAGGACGTGGAGTGTATCGCCCTTGGCAATGTGATAATCAGTGGCAAGCCGGGCATCCTCGAGCGGCACTCCTGCACGGATCAGGCGCTGCTGGCCAGACGGGGTGCCCTCCTTGATCTGGATCTTGGTCTTGATGATCTTGACCGTGTCGGATGGTTCCACCTCGATAGTAATCGTCTTCCCTTTGAGGGTGCGTACGAAAAGTTGCAGGCTCGCCGGCGTCGGAGGCAGCGTCGTAGTCGGTGACTCGATAAGGAGGCAAGCAGCGAGGCAGGGGTTCAGCTCGGTGGGTGTAGTGACGTGCGCAAGTTGGTGGGTATTGATGGCCGTCAAGGTAGTGAAAGAGAAGGCCACGCCGAGAGCGAATGAGGTGGCGCACAAACCCCGAGCTGTGAGACGGACGTTGGCGGCCGGAAGTGCGTAATATGGGCGTTCGAGCGCGTAGTTGAACGCCCAACGGAAGTCGTCTTCTAGTTGGCGTGCGAGTACGAGGATGATCACCTCCTCCTTGACTGGCGCGGTGGTCGCGTGCGGATTGTACGCGCTGATTTTCTCATGGATAGAGTTGTACGCCTCGGTGAGTGTCCCTCGGATTGCAAGTTGTAATTCGGGAAGGTTGTTCGCGGATGGCGGGTGTTCTCGACGGTCGGTCAGATAGGGCTCGGTCTGGCCGATCTGGATACGCATATAGCTCGAGACCTTGGCTACATAGCCACCAGCCAGGTTAACCGAGACAGTCCTGCCGTCGCTGTCGGCCACGCCGACGCGGTAGTGCTGACCGCGATGCGACCCGGACGACATATTCGGCAGGCTGAGGTGCGGGCGATTACCGACGTTGGCCGGGCCCGAGTGGTACCCCCGGCGGTACGCCTCGAGGAGTTGTCTTCTGAGATCCACCCTGGGGGCCCAATCAGGGTCACGGGCGTGCCTCGGAAGCTCTGGGATGCGCACGTGTGGAACATACATCGGGGTATCCTGGGCCGGCGGCTTGGAGCTTGGGTAGTAGGGTTCAATAGTGTTAGAATCACCATACGCGGCCGGGCCAAGAGGGGCGAGTCTCGCTTCAATCGCAGCGAGCTCCATCGCGATCGCCTCATCCAGCAGTGCTCTGGTCCAATCCCACGCGAACAGATGCTCCCGCCCAGGCACCGAGGTTGCTTGGGGGTACTGTTGGGGAGGGACAAGCGTTAGTTCACCAATCGCGGCTGGGATGGGCTCCCCATCCGGATGGTACTCTCCTTCGAGCTGCAGCACAGAAGGGTCTTCTGCCCACGGGAATACTGTGGTTCCATCAATGAGCAGGGCATCTCCCTCGGGCTCCTGCCAGTCATCGCTGCCTGTCGTCACAGTCCAGTATCCGTGCAACGGCTGAGGCTGATCGACCTGCGCCTCGTCGTTGACCACGACGCCAGGCGCGGTACCACCACGAAGGCTGCCCAGCATGTGGACCGTATCGCCCTTGGTGAGGTGGCAATCAACGGCGAGGCATCCATCCTCGAGCTGCTTACCAGCGAAAATCACGCGCTGTTGACCGGATGGCACCCCATCCTTGTCTTGGGCCTTAGTCTTAATGTCCCAGATCGAGTCAGACGGCTCGACCTCAATAGTAATCGTCCTGCCCATGAGTGTGCGGACGAAGATCTGTATGCCAGCTGGGGTCGAAGGCAGGGTTCGGGTGGTGGCTTGCGCGGACGGTTTCGGCCAGCAGCACGAGCGTCGTAGGCCCCTGGGTCGTTCTCTCTCAGCTCGCCGGTTCGCGCGGCGGAGGTGGCGTCGCGACCGAAAAGTCGCGAGCTCGCAGGGCGGAGGCGGCTGCACGGCCCGCCTAGAAGGCGTGCGCGCGCGCGGAGCCGATGGCCAAGGTCGGCGAGGCCAGCGAGGCGGTGCTGCTCTCTCGGGGAAACAGGGCACCGGCTCGACAGGTGCGCGGTTGGCGGCTATCGGTGGGCGGCTAGTGTCTAAGGCACTTAGGCGGTCGAGAGCGATTTGCCCGTAGTGGCGGCCGTAGTCATGCACCAGCTCGGCGTTGGTCGTTGGAACCATACACTCAAGGACGCCAGTCATAGTGGAACGGCTGTGTTCGAGTTCCATACTGTACCAGTGGTGGGCAGGCATCGACACGGGACCGTCCTCGAGGCGGAGTGGCATTGGGAGATACGGCAAGGAAAGGTTCGGGGAGAGCACGACAGGCTTGGCTCTCACGCTGGCTACCGTTGCGCTTGCGGCCTTCCGCGCCTTACGTTCCTTGAGGTACACGCTTCGGGCCTTGTGTCGCACGCTTGCCTCTCGGGCACCGCGCGCCTTGGGCGTCTCGTACAGGCGACGTCTCTCTTGCGCCTTGATCGTGTTGTGCACCTTGAGATCTTCGCGGCACCTGAGCTCTTCCCGAGCGGCAGACTCCTCGCGTGCCTTGCACACGGCGAGCTCCTCGAGAGTTCGGTGCAAGCGATACGCACGCAGCTCTTCCTGCATCTCGCGGGCGGCTCGTGCCTTGCGGTTCTCATAGTGCTTGGGCTTCTTGCGTGCGATGAGTTCGTTGCGGGTCGTGCTCGCGGCGGTCTCCTCGAGGATCTTGACTTCCGCGGAGATAAGTTTGAAAAACTCGATGAATTTGCGTATCACATGCCGCTCTCGCGCCTTGCGCTCCTCGAGCTCCTTGAGCTCCTTGCGCTCGGCGAGTTCGTCGAGTATTTGTTGTGCGACGAGCTCCTTGCGAGTCTTGCAGTCGGTCTTGGGCTCGACGGACTGCTCGGGCGCCTTGTGCTCGACCTCGGGCTCGATGGGTTGCTCGGGCGACTTGCGCTCGACCTTGGGCTCGACGGGCTGCTTGGGCGCCTTGCGCTCGGTCTCGGGCTCCTTGCGCGCGGCGAGTTCGTTGCGGGCC
>CALGTP010000821.1 GCA_937902105.1 uncultured Actinomycetes bacterium | reverse complement strand
TTTTAACGGTCTGATGCATAAAATGACCGTACTCTGTTGCTTGCGCCTTGTTAGAGCGCTGCGTCTCAAACTCGCTAATGTCGTTACCGGGTGAAAAGGACTTCTCACCTGCCCCACGCAAAATAATACAACGCACATCATCTTGAGCGGACAACGCCACCATCGCATCGCCCAACTTTCCCCACAAGGGCTTGGTCATCGCGTTCAGTTTTTCTGGGCGGTTGATCGTCAGCGTAACGATGTCACCTTCACGAGATTGCAATAAGATTTCCGACATGATGAATCAAACTCCAATTAGTTGTAAAAATAATTGACTAACCCCATGCCGGTAACAGGCACGTAAGTTACAAGCATCAATACGGCAAACAGAACGCCGATGAAATAAATATTGACGCGCGTGGTTTCCCATACGCTGCATTTCGCAATTGAACTCGCCACCATCAAGACGCTCGCGACTGGCGGTGTCTGCTGACCGATACCCAGATTGATCGTTACGATCAAACCGAAATGTACGGGATCAATGCCAGCCGCCAAAACAAGAGGCATCACCACAGGCACCACCAAAATAATCGCTGCTGCGGAATGCAAGAAAACGCCCAAGAAAAGAAAAAGAACATTTAGCAAGGCAAGCACGGCGTACTTATTGGAGGTGAACTCGGACACATGTGCCGCCAGTTGCTGTGGGGCGGAAGCCTCGGTCAAATATGTTCCAAGCAAACCGCTGGCCGCAACAAGTAGCATCACGGTGGCGGTCTGCACCCCACCTTCAATGACAGATGCTTTTAAATGCGCCCAGTCGAGTTCGCGGTAAATCACCAAACCAACAAAGAGTGCTGCCACCACTGCGAGTGCTGCCCCCTCGGTCGCAGTCACCACGCCACCAAAAATACCCCCCAAAATGATGAAGGGCAGCAGCAAGGCCCAGCCGGCACCGAGCATCGCCTTCCACACTCTTCGGCCAGAGAATCTGTCTTCGATCGGCAAGTTATAGCGTTTGGCGAGAAAGTAGGACAGCACCATCATGCCCAAACCGCCAATCAGGCCAGGAATGATACCTGCAACAAATAGCTTCACCACAGAAGTCTCGGCCATGACCGCATAGAGAATCATCGGGATCGAGGGCGGAATAATCACCGCCAGTGTTGCCGACGATGATGTCACCGCGGCACTAAATGCCGAGGAGTAGCCCTTGCGTTTCATCTCTGGAATCAAGACCGAGCCTATCGCGGCGACGTCAGCGACCGCAGAACCAGAGATCTCGGCAAAGAACAAGGAAGTACCAATATTGACATGCGCCAAGCCGCCGCGGATCCAACCAAACAGCGCTGAAGCTAACTCGACAAGACGTTGTGAAATCCCTGAGGAGTTCATGATAGCGCCAGCTAGAATGAACAAAGGTATCGCCAACAAAGGAAAATTCGTGGCGCTTTGATACATCACAACCGGCAAGTTGGGCATGATACCCGCACCACTGGAGAGCACCATCGCGATCGTAGCGACGACGCCCAGGGATACAGCGATCGGGACATTGATAAACACAAGCGCCAAGACAGCGCCGAAAATCAAGAGAATGGTTACCATGATGCGGCCTCAGTCCTGAATCGGTTTGATGAGAAGGTCATACAGAGCCAGAAACTCTCCGATCAGAATCAGTAACGCTGAAATCGGAATCACGGACTGAGCAACCGCCATCGACACAGCCGGAATACTAGACATAAAGTCAGTCGCCAGGATAGGCATAATCTCCACGCCATACCATCCCAGTGTGCCGAAAAAAACTATCACAATGAGCTGTGAAACGATACC
>CALGTP010000820.1 GCA_937902105.1 uncultured Actinomycetes bacterium | reverse complement strand
GCTAGGCATTTGACTGCCACAGCTGCTGCACCTCCTTCGTCCAACAGAGGGTCTTCCTCAGGCAAGCGGAGGCTTACCGTTATGCCGAAGGAACTAGCAGCTCGACTGCATGCGAAATTTGGTCATCGCGGTCGTAACGGTCTTATCGGAGCCCTAAAGATCTTTGGCTGGCTAAACCGTTACCATCTACCGCTGCATATCCCATGTGCGGCTTGCAACATCACTAAGGCTAGGCGTCGTCCGCGCACTGGCACGGTGCGAGTTGCGAAGTATGTGGGACAAATTATCCATGCTGATATTTTCACTGGTGGCGGTGCTCCTGCACTCGATGGCAGTCGGTATGCAGCTATCTTTACCGACGACAAGAGTGGCAAGATAATCGCGCTGCCGATAGCCAAGAAATCTCAATTTGGTGATATAATGCGAGAGTTTCTAGCTCGACTACGAACTCTTCCTGAGGAGATGGTCCTAGATTCTGGTGGTGAAAATGTATCCAAGCAGTTTCTTGACACTTGCTATAGCTACTGCATACGCCCGAGTTACACACCTCCGGGAGATCACTCGGGCAATCTTGCGGAGCGACGCATCCAGACCATTCGTGACATGAGCATGACAATGCTTGCTTCTGCCTCGATGAGCCACGTGTTCTGGCCTTGGGCTCTGCAATACGCGGCTTATCTCAACGATTTCATTCCCGGCAAGGATGGGATTTGCCCATATCTGCACTGGCATGACAAGTTGCCTCCGCTGCTGTCACTACCGATCTTTGGTTGTTACGTGGTGTACCGGCAGGCCAATCCTGATCGCAAGCAACAGTATCATGAACCAGGCCACACCGGACGGTTTCTAGGGGTCGTTGCGGACGACAAAACGGCAGTCTGGATTCTAGATTCTTCTGATCCGACACGGCCGGTCCGTCGAACCACAGAAGTTCTGCAACGCTCGTACATTGAGTCGAACGTTATCGATAACGACCGTCCAGTATGCAGTCTTGACGACTATGCTCAGTATGGTGCCAAGAGTACGGATGATCTCACTGATCCGGTGGACATCAAAGCTCACATGTCGTCGATCCTTCAACTGCCAGCGGGTCATGATGTCGGTCTTTTTGAGGAGGCCCAGCGGTTCATGCGTCGGCGCCGACGTTTTCTACATCGGCGCGGGGATCTGAGTGCTTTTGAAATCGAAGGTCTGATTAGCAGAGAGTGGCGTCGCCGGGCTCGTCAACGGTTGAATCAAGAGTACGACCCTGCGGACACCGGTACTTATCTCGACGGTTTGCTATCCGACTATAATTCAGATACGGAGGAACCAGATGAAGCTGATCCGACAGAGGTACCTTCTGGTACACCTCCTGTGGATACTTCTTCAACCGAGCCTCCCGTACGCACTTCGATGTCAAGTACGCCTATTCTTCCTCCTCGTGGGGCGGATATTGCTACAGGCACGTTTCTTGACACTAGCTGTCAGACTTGTAACGGCAAGCACTTCAATCAAACTACTCATCAGATGTTACTATGTGACATATGTGATGAGGGCTATCATCGCACCTGCATTGGTCAGAGGTGGATTTCTCCTCCGAATGAACGGTGGTGTTGCTCCAAGTGCCTCGGCAAGGAACCAAACACCGTCATCGAGATCAAGCAGAGCATTTCCACGAATCCGAAGAAGTCTAAACGACCTAAGTTCGTCACGGCTCGGGTAGTTCACATCAACCAAGTCTCCAAGTTTGGCAAGGTTGAAGTGGCCATCGAAGGTGTCGCAGGCACTCGGTCGGTGAATCTCTGTACAACTCGATGGCGACTACCAGGTCTCGTGGAGGAAGGCATATGCTACATCAACGAGCTTA
>CALGTP010000819.1 GCA_937902105.1 uncultured Actinomycetes bacterium | reverse complement strand
GACAAATTAAATGCAGCCAAGAAACCGGTTATACTGATCAAGTTTGTAAGCAATACCAGGTTCCTTAGGGACCTTCCAAAGCGTAACTAAACGAAAGCGTGATACTACGTGGACAAGCATGGTGAAGTGTGGTGGGATTAAGCAAAAAACACTTTGTGTGGTAAAATTAAGTGTGGAATGGCCTCAGGAGCAGCTGCGCGTCGAAGAGCGAAAATAATCACGCCAACTCTCGTTCTGGCATGAGTGTGTGCATGTGTGCCACCTACAAATTGGGGTATATTCTTGCTGCTCGTCGGCCGTATGATCATGGAATATAGTAAATCCTGCCCTGCTACCAACTTCAGCTCAACCAACACATCCGATTTTCCTGTCAAAAGTGAGGCTAGCACTTTCGTAGCAGTTCGTTCCAATAACCTATAGAAAACCATCTGTAAAAATTGTAAAAAGAAGGTATCCTGCGCACCGGCCCAACCTTCCTGGCCACTCAAAAACCCAAAGGAAATCAAACATGTATCAACAACTGGGGGAGGGCAGGGGGGCGGTCTCGCAGGCCGATGCCAAGGACTACCATTAGCAGGTCGCCGAAGGGAACTTGAACCAACTGCTCAGGCGTCCGACAGTCTCCAAGCGAAAGGATGCCAGCTCAGCTATCGGTACCTGTTTGGGTCAGAACCTGGCTGCTGTCCCGTAGAGCTCCACGCGTAGTCTCCAGCAACTCCACCACATTTTTGTTGCACTGGCAACAGGTTGGCGTGCCGCCTTCTTCCAACGAGAACTGCACCCACTGCTCGAAGTGACTAGCATGGGAAGAGTGGGCACAAGGAAGCAAGATAAGCTGTTCCCCCATCCTGTACTCCTCCTTGCAGATCTGGCATGTGCCTCCGACATGCTGGGGGCCGGCTTCAAACGTGTAGCACTCGTTCATGATGGAGCCGACCGTTGCCTCGATCGCATCGGCTGCCGAGTCAGAAGCAGGTGGCAGGGAACGTATCGAGTTTTCTTGAAGTACCTCCGCCACAACCGCCTCCCCCTCTCCATCTTCTGCAAGGCCATCGACCTCCTTCACAGGCCCAGAATACCTGTACCCACCCGGGCCTTCCGCATTCGTGTCGATGGCCGCCACCCTAACTGCTGTCGTCAGGGCTTGCTCTGCAGCCACGACCGCCTCAGCAGGCTGGGCAACCATACGGGATCCACTCTGGCCTGAAGCATCCGGGGAATCGGCCACCGTGTGAAGAGCCGAAAAGGTTTCCCTGGCGACGCGGATTCGGAGGGCGCCCCAGCTGGCGGTGTTCATGGTCACCCTATTCGCAGGACCATCCCTAGACACCACTGTGAATTCACTCATGATCCTCAAGACAAGCCGTGGGTCCCCGAAAGCTTCGTGAGCAACTATTCCGGCATTGCTGCCACCGGCCCGTCTCATGGTAAATGTCCTGGGCAGCGTGGCCAAGGTTGCAGATTGCTGCGCCAACATGCCGTAGAAGTCTGCCACCCCTTGCCCGGAAGGGCGGGGAGGAAAGCCGGTCACGTAGAAACCCGCAGGTGGTGAGTACTCCAGAGTTCTCATGGCGAGCGAGGCCGTGAAGACGTTGCCAGGGGAAGGCACCTGTAGCCTGGGCAGGGGTGGCAGGGGTGGCAGGGAACCGGCTCCTCCATCACGAAGAATGGTAGCAGGGGCCGCACCCGCTCTTGGCGCCGGGGGCGCTGCAACAGGGCGGGCCTCAACAGTCCGGCGTTGCGTTGCCACCCTGGGCGGAGGCAGCCGTGCTGGGAGCGCTGCAGCGGGGCGGGCCTCAGCGGTCCGGCGTTGACTTGTCACCCTGGACGAAGGCGACCTTGTCTCGCGCCGACCACGATGATCGCGACGAGTGGCGCCGGGCACATCCTCAGCGCGCCGAGGGCCCCCCGCGTCCCGTTCACTTGCTGCCCGACGATCACCAGCGCGACTGTCTGCTCGTCGCGTGTCACCCGAGGC
>CALGTP010000818.1 GCA_937902105.1 uncultured Actinomycetes bacterium | reverse complement strand
TGTGCGGGGTTCTCACCCGCATTTGCGCGTACTTAATCCGGCATCCTCACTTCCCTTCGCTCCATGGGTTGGTTTCCACCCCCACTTCAACGCACAGGGAACGCTCCCCTACCCCTCAGACAAAGTCTGAAGACCAAGCTTCGGCGGGCTGCTTAATCCCGACCATTCTCGGCGCCATCACGCTGGACTGGTGAGCTATTACGCACTCTTTCAAGGAATGGCTGCTTCTAAGCCAACCTCCCAGTTGTCTCTGCACGACGACATCCTTCGCTATACTCAGCAGCCACTTCGGGGCCTTAGCTGTGGTTCTGGGTTCTTTCCCTCTCGCCGCTGGACATTATCGCTCAGCGACTGCCTCCCGAGGTCCATCAGACAGGTATTCGGAGTTTGGTAGGGGTTGGTAGGGTCTACGACCCCCCGCGCCCTTCCAGTCGCTCTACCCCCTGCTGACACGCCTCGAGGCTCTACCTCAATAGATTTCGGGGAGAACCAGCTATCTCCAGGCTTGATTGGCCTTTCACCCCTACCCACAAGTCATCCGAATGGTTTTCAACCCATACCGGTTCGGGCCTCCACTAAGTGTTACCTCAGCTTCACCCTGCTCATGGGTAGATCGCCCTGGTTTCGGGTCGTACCCCCAGATACTCATGCGCCCTCGTTACAGGACTCGCTTTCGCTCTGGCTCCGCTGCTGAGCAGCTTAGCCTCGCATCTGAGGAGTAACTCGCCGGATCATAATGCAAAAGGCACGCCGTCAGCCGTGACACCTTGCGATGCCCAGCCTCCGACCGCTTGTAGGTATGTGGTTTCAGGATCTCTTTCACTCCCCGCACAGGGGTGCTTTTCACCTGTCCCTCACGGTACTCGTCCACTATCGGTCACATAGGAGTCTTTAGGCTTGGAGGGTGGTCCCCCCGGCTTCACGCCCGATTACTCGGGTCGGGCGTTACTCAGGAACTCTACTACACACAGTGCATGATCTTCGCCTACCGGGCTATCACCGTCTTTGGCGCCCCGTTCCAGAGGACTTCGACTGACTTCGCTGTGCGCGTCCGTAGGTCCTACAACCCCGGTCCCACAAGGAGACCGGTTTGGCCTGTACCCGTTTCGCTCGCCACTACTCGGGGCATCTCGTTTGATTTCTCTTCCTCAGGGTACTTAGATGTTTCAGTTCCCCTGGTTTGCTCTGCTTGCGCAGTGACCGGACTCGCGTCCGGCCGGGTTTCCCCATTCGGCCATCTTGGGATCAACGCGTGTGTGCCGCTCCCCCAAGCTTATCGCAGCTTACCGCGGCCTTCATCGCCTCTATGTGCCCAGGCATCCCCCACATACCTTCGTTCGCTTGACTCTTTCCCATCTTGTCAGGCAAACCATACGCTTTCAAAACTAGTAAAGCTGAAACATCACGCGATCCCGACCATTTCTGGCCGTGACCTCGAAACGTTGCCGCCTCACTGAGGTTCTTCGTCCTAGCCGCACCGCCCCGACCGATGGTCGCAGCAATGCGGTAGTACCCACGATCACTTCCCACTTCCGTTGTCAAATAGCGCAGACACCGCCAAGACCGTCACTCCGAAGAGCGGCGGTCAACAATCGATTCGAGATCGTGGATGTGCAGAACGGGCGATATATCTGGGACTTTCAGTCTGCCGTCCTCCAGGGTTGCCCCTGAACAACCGACCTACTCATCACTCCAGAAAGGAGGTGATCCAGCCGCAGGTTCCCCTACGGCTACCTTGTTACGACTTCGCCCCAGTCACTGCGCTCGCCTTAGGCGGCTTGGCCCCTTGCGGGTTCCGGCACCGACTTCGGGCGCTCACAGCTTCCATGGCGTGACGGGCGGTGTGTACAAGGCCCGGGAACGTATTCACCGTGGCGTCGCTGATCCACGATTACTAGCGATTCCAGCTTCATGCCGTCGAGTTGCAGACGACAATCCGAACTGAGGCCGGCTTTGGGGATTGGCTCCGCGTTGCCGCTTCGCAGCCCTCTGTACCGGCCATTGTAGCACGTGTGTAGCCCCAGACGTAAGGACCATGATGACTTGACGTCGTCCCCACCTTCCTCCGGTTTGGCACCGGCAGTCTCTCTAGAGTCCCCGCCATGACGCGCTGGTAACTAGAGACAAGGGTTGCGCTCGTTGCGGGACTTAACCCAACATCTCACGACACGAGCT
>CALGTP010000817.1 GCA_937902105.1 uncultured Actinomycetes bacterium | reverse complement strand
GTATATCCCGCGTCGACGGCCTTGAAGAAGTCATCCTTCTTGTCGTCGGGAATATCTGCCGGTGAGGTGACATTCCACTTCTTCAACATCGAGTCAAAGTGCTTCTTGTAGGCCTCGCTGCCGTCTTCCTTGAAGATGGTCCGACGCTCGATGTCGATGCGATCCGCGACCTTCTGCTGCATGATCTCCTTGAAGACCTGCCCTGCGCGTTGCCAATCGGCATCCTTGACGTTCTGTACGAGTCGTGTGTATGAATTCATAGAGTATCCTTAGATTCCGCTCGGCGCATATCCGCGCAGTTTTACCAAATCAACGATGACGGTATAGGCCGCTTTGGCACTGGTTGTGGTATAGGTGCTGATGTAAAAACTGCCATCGGCACTCGTCCCGATTCCCGGCGAGTTGGAGACAATCTGCCCCGCCAGCGCATTTTTCCCGAAGTAGCCTGAACCCGAGAGCAGCACAGCCGGAGACACGGCACCATCACTTCCCTTGAACCCCAGTTCGACGGTCATGTCGGGATCGACGGAGTACCAGATACTTCGAATCGCCAACTCACGCACCAAGTTGAGCGACGCATTTGATGCGGCCAATGCGGCGGTGCTGTTTGTGACGGTAGTACGAATACTCTCGCCGTCGGTGAATCCCCCAGATGCGTTGGTGATAATGAGCGTATTTGCGGTCTGACGCCACTCGACAATCTGTGCGGTCGTTCCACTGGTCAGGCCCGTCACGGTATCCCCCGACTGGAAGACACCGAGTCGTGTGGCTGTGGTGAGCGCGACGGTTCTGTGCGTCAGCGCCGCGGTATTGACCTTGAGCACATCCGCTTCATCCGTGCCGTTGCTGGTGAAATACAAACAGCGTGCGACCACATGCTGGGCGCTCTCCGTAAGGATATGAACGTTGGCGGTTCCTGTTGTAATGGCCATAGCGTATTCCTATTTAGTCGTCCGCAGTCTTCTTCGGAGATGAGGCGTTCGTATCCTCATCTGAAGGAGAGAAATTGACGTCGGTCTTTCCTGCCGGTGAATTGTTTTTCCGCAGAGCTTCGTCGGCTTCGTGATCAAAGGCATCAGTCTCACCGGGCCGCCCGACAGGTTTTGGCGGGCTGTCTCGATTGTCCTGTGCGATTTGCACGACATCATCGTCGGTCAGTTTCAGAATGTCCCGCTTGACAAACGCTTCCGAGTAGTATCGCCCGACAAAGGCATCGGCTTGCGCAGCCAGATTCATGCGGGTCGTGAGAATCTCGTTCATCTTCAGTTCTTGGAAATACGAATCCTGTTGCCACGTATAGCGAAGACTGTCCTTGATCGCGTACCACTCCGCTTCCGTCATCACATTCTTGAGACGAAGCTGCCGTTCCAGCAACTGATCAAACAGATAATCGAACTGCACCTGTAGACGATGAATATACTTGTTGAACCGCAGTTCGTCGCGAGTAATCTCCGACGCACGACCGAGATTGAATCCCTGCCCCTGATCGATGCGCGACGGCGGCAGACTCAGAGCGCGATACAGCTTGCGACGGAAGTAATCGACATCTTCCATCTGCCCGAGATTCGCACCACCCGGCAGCGAGGTAACTTCCGTGCCCTTACCACCCTCGCGGCGTGGCAGCCAGAAGTCTTCCAGCATGCTCATGAACTTGCGGTCATCGCGCACCTCACCGGTCGCGGTGTCGTAGACCAACTTGTTGCGATGCCGCTGCATGATGTCGTAGAGATACTGTTCTGCTTTGGCCTTCGGAAGATTGCCGACATCGATGTAGAACACCCGGCGCTCTGGCGCACGAGAGACGCGATAGATGACCGAGGAGTCCTCCACCATCCGTAGCAGGTTCAGCGGCTTGATGGCTTTGTGCAGCCACGACAGGACGGTGCGCTTGTTGGCATCGTAGAGCCCTGACGGGCAAAACGCAATTGAGTCCGCAGCGATCCGCACGCCGTTGTAGTTCATCAAGGCGCCATTGGGTGCCGCACCACTACCACTCGGTGAGATAAAGCCCATCGGATTGTAGACGAAGTATTCGCGAGCCACTTCAATGATATCGAACTGTGTCTCGGGCTGACGCTTGCGCTGGACTTCACGCACCTTGCGAATCGTGCGGGGGTCGACAATGCGGAGTTCTTGAATACCCGACTTAGTGCTGCTCTCGTCCACCACCAGATGCAGATAGAGGCGCCCGTCAATATACCACTGGCGCACAATGCTATAGGCATCCCGATGGAAGTTCAGCATCTTCAGCAGATTAATAAACTCGGCTTGAATGCGGGCTTTCAGTTCAGGTGTAAGGTAGGTAAAGTCCAAATTGAGAGAGACGGGCAGCCGATCGGCATCCTGTACGACCAGTTCATTGATAATCTGGTCGATCGCTTCATCGACTTCTGCGATGATTTGCATCTCGCGATAGCGATTGATGAGCTGGAAGTCATCGACGATGCCGCCGTCGAGGTCGAGATAGTAGCCGAAATGCCCACCGGCCGCGCCAAATTGAACGTTAAGCGCGCCGTCCTGATTGTCAGGCGGCACGAAGCTAACGGTATTGGATGTCGGTGTGTTATTGACGGCAATCGGCGCCGACGACCGCCTATTGAAATCAAATTCAAATCCAAATAA
>CALGTP010000816.1 GCA_937902105.1 uncultured Actinomycetes bacterium | reverse complement strand
AACTATGTTCTTGTTTAGGTCTGCTTGCTGCCGCCGACTGTGGAGCACTGCGAGTATTCCTGCTTCGTGGCGGCGTGTTACCCCGTTTCCGCGCAGGGGCAGAACCATTTCCAAGAGCTTCGTGATGGCCGTTTTCCAAGGCATTGTGCGCAGAATAACGCTCTTCCTTCTGCATTTCCGCCAGAGCTGATAGGATGTCCCCAGCTGAAAGCGTCGCTGCGTCGAGTGCCTTACTGGCCATAGACACAGCCGCGCTCATAGAATGCTTTGCCAGAGCTTGAACTGCAGGGACTACATGAGTCATCGTAGCATCTGCCACAAGACCTGCGCCGTGCATTGCAACACCTGCCCCGCGAATTGCAGAACGCCCAAGACCAGAAGCACCAGCAACAGCACCTGAAGCCACAGCATAGCCACCATGAGCGAGTGGTGGGCCAGCTGCTTTGAGGACTTCCTTCGCCCCTGCTGCAACGCTTCCTGCCATATCAGAGGCCCCACCAGCGACTCCAGCGATCGCTCTTCGAGTGTTTGAGCCTGGCTCAATGGCAGCCGCAGCGGCCGAAGAAGTGGCCCCACCGATCTGATAGAGATGTTCTTTCGAAGCCGAAGCCGCTCTCCTGGAAGCGTTTCCAACAGCTTTCACGACATGTCCTGCCGCATTAAAGCCGGTCTTTGCGATTTCCACAGTGTCCATCACATTGTGTTTAAAGGCAGTTACGGCATGATCGCCCATCCAAGCTGCACCAGCTGCTGCTGCGCTCGCTCCTTGTCCTGCGAGGTCGAGAGCGGTAGTTCCCCATGGATTCTCCCCCCTTGGCGAGTTGTATGGGGTGATTGTCGAGATTGTTCCCTCGGAGGGTTCGTGGAATTCCTCCGACGTATGATGTTGTAGAAATAGAGGTCGCGGATTGTGGTCGAAATTTTCCACAGCCTCCTGTTGATTGTCCTGCATCTGCCTGGCTGGAGTCGCATGGTGACTGGGGTGGGAGACTTGGAGCGGGAAATAGCCACGATCCTCAAGCCTCTGTATATGAAACGGGTCCATTCTTTCACGCTTTTGAGCCAGTTTCCCGTGAGACTCGGCTGCGAGATCAGAGGCATGCTCCATAATTGCATCGCCGAACTGTGGCCAGCGACCTTGTGGTGGGTAGGATCGTTGGTTGTACGGGCGCAGTACTAGCATTTACTAGATCAAGCTATTCGGACGACGTTGAGGAAAGACACCGCGTTGCCACTGCCGAAGGTAACGGTCGATGCCAGGGTATTGACGAAAATCAATTTGATCTGTTGGTTGACGACGGTAGTAGTTAGCAAGAAAGCGCTGATATTAAAATCGCTGTTCGCAGGCACTGACGCTAGCTGGCAAATCGAGGGTGTCGACCATGTGGTGAAATCTGTAGACGTTTGAAGATTCAAAGCACAGGCGCTGTTAAGAAAAGTCTGAACGCTCAGTTTCCCTGAAATGAAATAAACTCCGATTGTGGGCAACCGAATTAGAGCACCTGGACTGGAAACCATCGTGATTGTGGAGGCCATGGCCGAAGTTCATGTGATATCGGATGTTATTCCTCCGGGGTAGGTTGCTGTACTCAGTTGCGTCCTCATGTAAGCCGGCGT
>CALGTP010000815.1 GCA_937902105.1 uncultured Actinomycetes bacterium | reverse complement strand
TCAATATATACAGGTGGTGTAAGGCCTGCCTCCTCCGAAGAGAAGCTTTCCCCAGGCCGTGGCCAGATCCAATTGATGAGGAGGTCAAAGGTCGTGGCACTCATGGTTGCATGCTGATTGCAGGGCTCTCCAACCCTGGGGGAAACGGTTCCGCATCCAAGTCATCCGAAGGGAAAGCTGGATTGTAGGGGTTCGCATCCTGGTAATTGTCCTCCTGAGAGTGCTCCGACATTTGGTCGACAGGTACGGTTGAGCTGCTTTCTACCGCTGGAAGAGAGCTCTGTCGTTGTTGGAGTCTGGCTCGCATCCTAGCAATGCGCTGGTTAGTGGCGGCTTCCTTTGCTTCCACACCTGCCAATCGGGTCCCAAACTCGTCTAGCATTTCCGTCAGAGACTCAATGTTGGTACCTTGGTTCTCCACGGCTCTGCTGATTGTGCCAAGTTGAGACTGGATGGGCGCCAGTTCGCCGCGCATTACATCCCGCACCAGATCGTAAACCTTGGCATTGGCGACAGCCATCATACTTTCCTGGTCAGTGGTCGTTGGCAGCGAGACCGTGGAATCAGTGGAGCTAATGCTCGGGCTGGCAGCAGCCCTCCATGGGTGTCGCGAAGGTTGGGTAGGGCTAGGTGTGGCTGGTTGGACCATGGTATCGACCGCAGCAGAGGCAGACGTGTTGAGTGCGGGACTTGGGCTGCTCAGTTGGGGCGACGATTGAGAATCCATTCCAAGAGACCATCCTGCGTTCACCAGCGACACGCGCATTTTTGGTGACAACATTACCTCTCCAAGCCTTGTATCGTACAGACTTGGGCATTGTGGGGTGGAGTGCTCTGGGTGCCCACAGATGCCGCATGTCGTATCCGTCGGCGCCCCCATGCGAATCGTTTTGTATTTGTTGCACGCGTCCCATTCGTGCCCCTTCACTGGTCCGGCAAGTTCTCCACATAAGGGGCAGCGGTAGGTGAGTTCGTTGCGCGGCGTGGTTGATGATTGTTCACAATCTCTGGCAATGTGGCCTGGTTGTCCGCATTTATTGCAAAATATCCCTCCAAGGCATACCGGACTGAGATTCTGGCCCGTAGAGAGAACAATCTGAGTAAGGCGGTCGAGTGTCTCGATGACTCTACCTTGGAGTGCTTCGTATACTCCCGCAAACAGGGCACCGTATGAAACTGCGATGACGACCCGGATTGGTTTGTTCATTCGGAGCTTGACTAGGATGCGGGGCATCCAGTAGTCGAAGGTAGTTGCCTCCGGAGGGCTCTGTTGCCACGGCTGGAAGAAGGCGGCCAGGATTAGTGCTATCGTGGTGATGATCTCTCCTGAAGTGCCACGAGAAAATCGAAAAGTCAGTGTGTTTGAGGGCCCGGGCAGCGTCGGGTCGACCTGTGTTCGAAGGACTGCTCTCGGCATCGGGTTGAACTGATCTCCTGGTTGGAAGGGAGGGTTAGAGTCCGCGTCACCTCTCCTATCTGGAGTACCTCCAGTTCCAGTCGACATGGCGTTGGTGGATGAACTAGCTCGAGTCATCGCAATTGGAGGAAGCTCCCGGATAGGACGGCAGAGCGCCTTGCTGGCTCCTGCATCGGCTGGCGTGCCTAAGTCTGGCAGATTCCATATGAGCCTGGCTAAAAGTCCTGGTTCCAGCGACACGATTTCAGTTCCCGATCCGCGAGCATATACCGCTATGGGAAGTTGCTCTAAGGACTGCACCTGTAAGAACTGGCATATGTTTGCTCTGACCTGCGGCGGTGTAGACGAGGAGAAGGCCGTAAGTGCCGTGTGGTCAGATCGAATCGAGGGCAGTATCATGAGCGTGAACTCGTGCGTAGCATCTCCGTCTGGTACGAAGCGAAACCATGTGCTTTGTTCCGCTGGGCATAATGGAGAGCTCTGGGTGGCGTTCAGGGCGGCTAACATGCGCAAAATGAACTGCGAGTTGACTGCACCCGCAACATCCATGTTGAAGTCGCAATAATGAGCCGTTCTGTCGCCTACGGGAAACTCTGCGAGAGCGACCGTCCTGACTCCACCACTCTTAACAGTACCATGAACCACGCTGTTCCCGTCATCTCTGACCAGATGTGATTGCAGAAACGACGCAACTGCAGCACGTAGAAAGCGTTGGTCCATGGGTGGCACCTTGTCGTCGACGGGCGTGATTCGGACGAACGCTGTGAAGAGGATGGACATAAGGAACTGCTTCACTCGTGCTCCGAGAATGGAGCCGTCCGTATCTTCCTGGAGAGCCATCACTGACCCCCACATGTGCGGCTGAGGTTCGCGTGGCGCGGGTGGAGGAGGCGGAGGATGCGGAGTCCTGTAGGATGACACGTTCCCTGGGCTGAATTCCATGGAAGCCGAAGTCGTGAGTCGCGGCAGCTTGTTGACCGTATGGCCACCGTCCCCCATAAGTAGCAATC
>CALGTP010000814.1 GCA_937902105.1 uncultured Actinomycetes bacterium | reverse complement strand
GCCATGCTATGTGCACTTCATACTTATTTGTTTGCAATCATCAATGTCTGAACGCGTTCAGGGACACGTGCTTGAGAATCGCATCACGTGGCAACGACAATGCACTGAGTCCAGCATCTGCATGGCTAGCGTTTCGCCAATCATTAACTGGCATATCTGAACTTGAGTATCGGGTGCAGTTTGTGTTGGACCAATGGCCCAATAATCTGTTTGTTTTAGCAGACAAGCGACAATCGCAGCTGATCAAATCACAGACAACAGACGATTTCCTTGGTGCAAGTAATTGTTGCTTGAGACAGTATGATTCAATGAAAATCAAAAACATGGCATGCGAAATCTCACTTTCTCAGAACATCAGTTTGCGTGAAGCGGTGCTTAGTGACGATTTTGCAGCATTGCTTGGTGATGCCGCAGACATGGTCGATATGAACAATGCAGTATGTGAAAATGATCACGCTGCGAACAAACAAAGCACACGTGAAGGCAGGGATGGTTGCCGAACTGTCGACGAAACGTTGTTTTCGTCTGTCATTTATATGAGAGGATATGGTGCATTTGTGTTTTCCTGAGGGGCCGCCAGTGGCCAGTTTTTAATTATGATTTGACAGTCTTGTGTAGCTAAATGGCTAACTCAATTAGCCAGCTCCCATCGCAGGTGTTGAAACAATGGCAGCATTGTCCGATCTCAGACAAGCTAGAAGTGCACATGCAGTTTTCAGGCAACCAGGTGTATATGTGCCTGATCCGGCCAATCGGCCAGATGCTGGGCCGAACGCATCTTTCCAGAAGTGGTCTGCAGTGCAATTATTTCACTGGAAGCGGGCTGCTGATAGTATCCGCATCCAGGATATTTGTGGATTCAAGTTTGTTAGCACACAACAAGCGACACCAATCCAATCGAGTTAATACACAGTCCGACGATGTCGATGTGTCTTAGTTGCTGTGTTTGCTGCAGCTATGATAATGTTCTGCTACTTTATTAATGCCCCCAGGTGTCAGTCATCTAGCATATGGGTTGAACTTATATAGGAGATGTTTCAATGCTATGCCATGCTCAGACAAATGCATTTCTTCTTGATGTGGCTTGCAATTTTCTTCTCACGGTATAATGCAACTGATTTGTGACTTCCTTGACTGTTCCCTTCCGAGGAGCAGCCGGTCAATTTCATGACCGCCGAGCAGTGGGGGCAGTCTAAGACATTGTTTTATCAACTTCCAGCAGATCAGCAGGAACACTACACAAACATGTCATTTTTGCCTGGTTCGACTTCCAGGTTATCTGGTTCATACCAGAAATGCAAATTGTGCAGCGATTACTTGACATCAGATCGGCATGAACTTTGTGAGCTGTGCAAACGCAAGCAGGCTCAGTCGAGCACTGCGATTGTTACACATTCCAACCACTCGGTCACTGCGACTGTTCATCGCAAGACTTTTTTTTGCGGTGGTTATCTTGAGCACGGTGATGTAACTTGCTTGCATGCGTCGTCATTTTGTCAAGCAGGTTGTTCTAGTGATGAAGATAGCTCCAATAGGGCATTGCAATACACATACATTATCTTGTGCTTCCGTTGAGGTACCTGCGGCCCATGATGGTGATGGTGCGCCTAGTGCCTCTGCCAATTCTGCTGCAGTTGCTTTGTCAAGTATGCTGGGCATTGAACCCGACAGTGATACTTCTTTGGTGCCAGTGCTTGGCCTTCAGCTGGTGCCGGTTGGTGCTACATGTCCAGATTCAGATTCCAAAGTCGTTGCTCCATATCCTGCTAAGGAGAATTACCCACTAACAACCCACACGTTGGAGGCTATAATCAAGGATCAACCGGGGGGGGTGAAAGCGTTAGAACGCAATTATAATATGCGTGTTGGCCAACGCGTGCAGCCGATGCCCTTGATGAAGCGGTCGTTAGCTCAGCTAGTTCAGTCAACCGTGCACTCACATTTGGTTTGATCTTCTGAATTGCGCTGGTTCTAGTAGGGTGCGACTTCGCCTAGCCCTGTATGGCAGGAAATCCATTTACTAGTATTTGTTGTCTAGCCTCGAGTCAATGATAAACGCATCACGCTCATGTCACTAACACAAGTAATGACAACGTAATTGCAGCGTCACAGTCGTTTCAAAGCCATGTCATCTCACAATGTGAATCAATTGCTAGTCGACCCCTACGATACTAAGGGAACTGCCAGGGTGTTGCCCAACATCGTGCACATGTATGACAAAACTCAAGCAGAATGGCCAACTGGAGCGCCTATCTATTAGTTTTGAATCGTTTGCATTTGTAGTGTGCCGACTGATTGTGCTGCTGACTAACATGTCATTCCAGACTGTGGCTGATTACGCACACTGTTTTTTTAGTTTGGTTTGCTGCATTTTCGTATTACTCGTCTTATCTACCGCAGTGTCGCTATGCTTTCATCTTGGTGGTGCCTGCTCGTGCGGTGCGCCCGCAGGAGCTGTTCAACGCAGTGAAGCGGATTCTCGACAACACAGGCCGCAGCACGGACCACAGGCAAACCTGATTTGTTTTTTTCCACTCTGTGTTTTTAGTCGGTGGCAGTTGTGCTCAATGGCTCTTCTCAGTTGAGTCAGGATTTAGATGGGTCGTAATTTAGCCGTAGTCTAGTTTATGCAACAAGTTCCTGATTCAGTTTGCTAGTGTCTCTCATTCCTAGTTCAGGTTCGATATGCCTCTGCTTGCATGGATCAGTAATGAAGTTGTACTGTACAGCATAGTCTCATGGAAGAATTTCAACCCTATGCGGCAAATGATTGCGCCATGCCGTGCTATTGGTCCTTCGGGTCAGCTCCCTGGCTTTCCTTTCACTGCGATGCTCCAGCAGAAACCAACATGTGTTGGGGCTGGGGCTAGGGCACAAGCCCCGGCACATATGCCGAGAATTGCTCCTGTGTTGGTGCAACACAGCTTTGATTGGAATACTGCTCTATGCGCTCGACATTGCACTGATTGGACTGTCCAGCAGTTGTCGTATACCCTGGCTCACTTGGACGATAGTTCCAAGCCGCTGGGGTATATTACAGACTTCACCTAAGCTTGTAAATCGCAGAGCATACGGTCCCAAGAGAGAGAGGGAGAGAGGGAGAGGGAGAGGGAGAGAGAGAGAGAGAGAGAGAGAGAGAGAGAGAG
>CALGTP010000813.1 GCA_937902105.1 uncultured Actinomycetes bacterium | reverse complement strand
AGCCAGCATTCCTTCGGAGGGAGCAACATTATAGGGCACAGGGCATTGGACGGGCGCATGAGTCCCAGTGGGAGGCTCACCTGAGGAGGAGGAGGAGGCTAAGAACTGGACGAAGGCACTACGGCTCTTCTTGCCAGGGAGGGCAGGTAGGGCAGGAAAGCCTAGAGTGCGGGTGGGGACGTCCGGGAGACTGGCAGGGGTGGGCTGAGGAGAGAGTGGGCGTGTTGTTGGGCTTGGTGGCGAGGGCTGTGTCATCTGGGTCTGGGCCCTTTCCTCGACAAGCTCGGTTTTGACTGAGTGTGGAGCCCCACCGTCACCGGAGGAGGACACAGCCTCCAAGTCACCTGGGATAGTGTCATCTTCATCGTTAGCTTCGTCTTTTACCAGGCTTGGTGGATCAAGTGTGGTCTCTATGGTTTGGGAAAGTGGGGGTGGAGATGGGAGAGGGGGGGGGGGGGGGGAGAGAGGGGGCTAGCAGATCCAGCCGGGCTGGCAACTCCGCTTGGGCCAAACAGGGAGTCAAGGTTATCCATGATATAACCGGGATCTATTCTTTGGAGCCATGCGTTTCCAACATTAGTCGCAAGGACTGAAAACTCAGAGTGGTCGCAAAAATCAGGCTTAACAAAGATGGGGTTGGAGTGAAAGCCGTAAGTTCTGGCAAGAAGTTTGAGAATTTTGGGTGAGGGGGGATCGTTGAAAAAGAAAACTAAACAGTTGTGTATGTTGTCAAACATGGCTTCCCTTGTGCACATGTTGGAGTCGGCCCCAACCATGACGACGCAGGGCTTCTGCTCTTCGCTGCTAGCTTCCTCCTCTCTAGTCAGGGAGGGGGACGGAGCAGCTCTAAGTGTGGGGGGAGAAAGTGGGCGGGGGGTGGGGGAAAGTGGGGGGGGTGCGGAGCCGCCAGGGTCTGCTCCACCTGCTAACCGCGAGCTGAGGTGGATTATATTGGAGTGGAGGACTCCTGCATGAAACAATGTTGTACGGTCACGTAGGATGGTGCCTCGAAAAGTGAGGGTTTGGCGTTTTACAGGAACCTTAGTTCGCCTGTAAATGAGCCTTTTGATAAGACTAATACGAGAGTGAGGGTTAACGGACAAGGAGATGGTCTTGCCGTTAATACTATTAATAAGCAGAGACTGTCGGACGCCAATGGGATGCCGGTGCATGTCATCACCGCTGTCACTTGAGGCATCGGCAAGTGGGGGTGGTGTGTCATCGTCATCGTTATGATTCCCATTAAGAATTGGTTGGGGAAATAGCCATTCGAGATGCTGGTAGGTCTCTGGAGGAGGGTGGATATAACGTGGGAGAGGCAGGAAGAGGGGAGGAAGGGGGATGTGGGGAAGAGGAGGGGAGGTGGGGATGGACAGTGGGTAAATGTTGTGAAAAGAGTCTGCGAAGCTCGCAGAGTGCGAGGGTACTCCCAACCTCCATGGAATGGTCGATGGGGGTAGTGAGGGAGAGGGATTGGGAGGTGAAGGAGGCGTGGAGGGAGGGGGTGGAGATGGTGTAGTTTCATGTGAGGGTGTCAACCAGGCAGGATCAAGCCTACAGCGGGGATGGATACAGGATCCAGGGGTTGGTGAAGTTGTTGATGAGGGCCGCATGGGCGGAAAGGCTGGAGGTGTGAGGGTAACCTGAGAGAATAGTGAGCGCGTGAGCTGGCAGCAGAGAGGGAAAATAGCGTATGGGGAAGTGAGAGGGCGAGCAAGCTCGATGGGGCATGGAAGAGGGCAGAGCGGGAGAAGAGAGGAGCCAAGTGAGGGAAGGATGCAGATTAGAAGGGTGGAGAGGTGAAAAACTATGGCTTGGGCAACCTTGATGGAGAACAGAATGATGTGCTGTGCGAGCAAGAAGTGAAGCTGCTGTGTAAAGGTAATTGTACGTGAGAAGAGTAGCGAGGGCAGAACCAGGAGCCTACGGCAAAGAGGAGAGATTAACACAAGGTGCAATAATAGCCCAATGGCTGTGAGGTGTATGGTTTGAAGGCCAGTTCCACTGATGAGATAAGTGAGGATGGGTGCCAAAAGGCCTGGGTTGTGCTCGAGCAAGTGTGTGGTGATCAATGGGAGCGGCGACGAGAGGTGATGAATGTCAGCAATGAGTTGTGAGACACCTGTGGAGTGAGTGAGGCAGAGAGATAGTCCCTTCGTTGCAAGTCGCAAGATAACACAGACAAGAGCCAAGGCTGGATGAACTGAATGCTCGTAGAGCGAGGTAACAGATTTATAACATGAGATGTGGAGACAGGAGAGACACGAGAAGATGGCATTTTTGACAGGGAGACAAGGGAGGAACCTGGTGAAGAGCTGCGCCAACTGGATGGCAATGTGCAGAGTTTTAAGGAGAAAATAAAGAGGTGGAGTGACGAAGAAGTGGGAGAGATGGTGACAAAGAGGTGAAAGGAGTGAGGTCAAGGTGAAACAAGTGGGGGGGTGAAGAATGAGTAGAAGGAGAGGTGTCCACCAGGGAGGCCTAGGGAGGGACAGAAGTTTGCCGAGAGCACCGCCGAAGGATGGCGATGAGACTCTATACAGATACTGTGTTGAGTCAAAGAAGAGTTTGCAGGTACGGTACGTGCAATCAAGTGATATAGAAAGTGGGGAGCAGAAGAGGATCATATACATAGGGTTGATGCTGAATTCGTCATTGCGGTAGTTCCGACGCTGAGGTGTCAGCTTCACGTGGGGAGTGTGTGCATGTGGGCTGGGGAGTGTCACAGGTAGCACTAGCTCACGGTTGCAGCGAAAGGCGCGACACTGAGATTTTGTTGGAGCGAGAGTGGATGAGTTTGATGACGACTCGCCTCCAGGTGAGGATCGAGTTGTAAAATGGAAGTGAGGGTTGGACAAAGGTATCGTGAAGTGAAAGTGAGGGTTGTCGAACACGGGAGTGCTGTAATGTGTCAGCAACAGCAGGTGTCTGGCTTTGGTGGCCTGTACAATAAGTAGTGGGAACAAGCATAGAGCAAACAAAACGCCGATGCTCGAGTAGTCTGCTGGAAGCCAAAGAGTGAGGGTGAGGAAGATTAGAAAGTGTGAGGGCAGAGTGAGCGAGTTGGGGAGTTCTTGTTGGAGCTGAGGAAGAGAGCACAGGTGCAGGAACAAGATGACAATCAGGTGGAGAGCGGTTAGGATCCAATTTAGATTTGATGAGAGCAGCGAGGATTGAGCGGAGCCAGGGAATAACAAGAGTGACATAGGCGATCCACCGTCCTCGGCCGAGATCATACACATGGGAAGAAGAGCCGAGAAGAAGAAGAAGAGAAAGCATTTGGGTGAGGTTGACGTGTGGATGGAGGGAAAGTAGGAGGAGGGAATGAGAAAGAGGGGAGAGCAACTTAGCGCAGCAACTTCGCGCGTGCGGAGCAGGGAAAGTGAGCGGTGATGCAGGTACATGAGTATGAGGACCAGTAGCCAAGCAGAGGCAATGTAAAGAACGACAGGTGTAACGTATAATTGTTGCAAGGCCCAAAAGGCAGCTGACATGGGTGAGGAGCTGAAGAAATAAAGAAGTACTCCAGAGCAGGATGTACTGAGATTTGTCGTGGGAGTTAGGGAGGAAAGAGAGGGGAGGAGTGTTGTGAAGATGCCAGAGGCAGAATCTTGGAGGAAGCCACAGCAGTAGGAAAGCGCGTTGCTGAATTGGGCAATTGGCTGATGAAGGTGAAATCCAACAAGGGAGAGAAAGTGGGTAACGGGTGAAGTGGGGGGGAGGAGGAATTGGGCCTGTAAGGGAAGAAGCAAAGGCTTCATGACAAAGCTCCCAGCAGCAAGAGTATGATACCATGTTGCCGAGGTTAGGAAAAGAAGGGAGGAGAGAAGGCATGAGGCAAAAGTGTGAGCAAGAGCGAGAATTAGGACAAATGCCGAGAAGATAAAAGATAAGCAATAAGAAACTGTGCCCAGAAAAGGGAATGAATGTGTTCCAATGCAGCTGAAGGAAAGGTGAGGCAGGTAAAGGGAGATCATACGTGCATAGAGTGGGCAAAGAAGAAGGAATAGTGGGGAATCTGTCAAGCCGACCGAGACTTGAATTAGGGAAAGGGCGAGCGTTGTCATGAATTTCACACATCTGATCAGAAATTTGCAGCGATATCTCAGGCCACGGCGCATCGCTCTGCTGCTCTGTACCACTTTGTCGTAGGTGAGTCGTGACGGGGACTTGATCTTCGTGGTGTTGAAACACAATTTGAGGAACATGCAAATAGTGAGGGGAATGAGGAGAATGTGCATCGCAGGGAAAGTGAGGGTGGGACAGGTTGCACTGAGGGCATTGTGAGTCGAAGGGAGAAATGGGACAGCTGTCATGCAGAGATTATGGAAAGTGAGGGGTGGTATACGTGGCGAGACCAAGGAGTTCGTAGGGAGAATCAAACCCTGTGCCCCATTTAAGTGTGGGTTTGAAGATATACTGAATGCAGACTGTCTTGCTGAAGTGCCTGAACTCTGATGCGAACATGGTGAGCACCCCCATGAGAACGCATCTAATCGTGAATGGTTGCATATTGATTTCGCTAGGTTAAGCTCCGTTGAGGCAAAGTGAGGGGTTAGAAATGTGATGGTGGCGAAGCAGAAGATCCAGCCAATTGGCAGCCACATGTAGCTTGTGAGCAAAGTGAGGGCACAGGCAGCCGGAGCCTAGGAGGCGCGGGCTGCAGGCGGCCGCAGCAGCGGGGCAGGTGGATAGGATGCTGTGTTTTATAAATTTACCAAGGAACCAACAAGAACACGAAACACTAGCAAATAACCAAGGACACAAGGAAAGCTAATTTGACAGAATCAAATAAAACACAACAAGGCAAAGGATCAACCATAACTAAGACGAACACGAGTGAGAAACAAATGCATTAAATGTAGCACCCTATCAAGTGTGGGTTGTGGCAGACTATGAAGCTAACGTAAATGTATATGATTGCAGTCCAAGTGGCACAAAATGAAGTGTAGCGCAGTACTCACATAGTATGCAACCAAATGTGCATGGGATGGCTCAATTAAAGGTGCAAGGAAACAAAGTGTGAGGCCCAAATAAATAGGGGGCAAATGAAACTGCAAACATGTGTGCATAGAATAAGGCTGAATGCAAAGAAGCCCAATAAACAGAGGCAGACAACAACATATCAGGCCCGAATAATAGGGGGCGGATGAGACTGCAAACATATGTGCAAAGTGAGCTAGGATTGACAGTAGTAATGAAGCCCAAAAAAGAGGGGCGTGAAACAGCATATGAGGCCAAAATAATAGGTGGCGGATGAAACTGCATACATATGAGCATAGTTGTGCATTAAGCAATGTGGTTGGTGAGAAAGATGTGGGCAACCAGTGTACCTACAACTATTCCCCCC
>CALGTP010000812.1 GCA_937902105.1 uncultured Actinomycetes bacterium | reverse complement strand
GCTTCACGCAAAACCACATATGGGTTGGTGCCTTGCAGGCCACCGACTGGTGAAAAACTTGAGACCATCGGGTTGTAGCCAATCGCCAGCAATACATCGGCGTTACTGAAATCTTGATAGCCGGCTTCCCAGATGCCGACACGAAAGGGTGCAGTGCTTTTAGCGGGTTGATCAATAGTCACTGAGGTGTAAAAAGACGGTGAGTCAAAACCTTGATGAAAGGCGCGAGCAGCAGGGACCGCTAGTGAGTTCTGATACCCACCTGTACCTGTATATGAGGCAACCGAGCGCGGACCGTAGGTGTCAATGATCCGACGTAATTGCGTAGCGATTTCATCCATAGCCTCAGATGAGGTGAGTTCCTCAAATGTGCCGTCGGGACGGCGACGTAATGATTTCAGCAAACGTTGAGGGTGAGTCATCTGCTCGGGAATCTGTCGCCCTTTAATACAGGTGTAGCCAGCAAAAATCGGATCCTCGGGAACTCCTCTGATGGCAACCGCTTGACCGCCTTGTAGATCGACTTCGATCGGGCAACTGGCATGACAGAAACGGCAAAAGGTTAGATGAGTAGAAATACCATCCGTTGATAAGTCATCCGTAGCGTTCAATGAATTGTCTAGCGACACGTTTTGCCCCTTTTCCGTTGAACCTTGTCCCCACGGCTCTGTTTATAAACTAATCGCTGGATTAGTTTATAAACAGACCAGAGGTCGATTTACTTTCCGAAACGAGACAAGTTATGAGCAATGAGCCCGAGACCTTCGTCATTGATGATTTAATCCATCGCCGTCAAGGAGCGATCGCCTGTCCATATCCGATCTTTGCGGGTCTGCGAGAGACCGACGGACTGGTTTTCAATCAGGACTTGGGGGCATGGATCATCACGCGTTATGACGATGTGCGTTCGATTTTGCGAGATACTGAGCGCTTCTCCAGCCTCAATCCAACGGGCCCGCAGGCGGCGGGAGAGGCCCTGATGAAGGGAATCATGGAGTTGATGCAGGACCCTGAGATGGCAGCCGTTCTAGATTCATCGGCCATGAGCCGAGGCCGAGTTGCAGTGTTGTTGAACGCCGATCCACCTGATCATCGCCGTCAGCGCAAGTTGGTCAACCCTGCTTTTCGTCCAGACCGTATTCGAGCTATGGAACCAGCGATCACGGAAGTTGCGACTCGACTCTTGGTAGATGTTCAAGCCGACCTTGCCAAAACTGGACAGGTGAATATCGTTGAGCGTTTCACCGTTGGACTTCCAATGACCATCATTGCCTTAGCGCTCGGTGTCGTCGGTGAGGATTTGGCGACCTTTAAGAAGTGGTCAAATGACATCGTGATGCCCGTGGGCAACCATTCGCCGTCCACCGAGCAGGTCAAAGGTTTCTTATTGTCGACAAAACAATTCGCTGAATACTTTTTGACTCAAATCGCCCAGCGTCAGGCAGTTCCCACGAACGACCTGTTGTCGGATATTGCTAACGCCGACATTGATGGCGAGAAGTTAACTGATGATGAGCAATTGGGTATGTTGCAACAGTTTCTTGTCGCAGGTAATGAAACAACGACCAATCTGATTACCAATATGATTCGCTGTTTGGCGCAAGATTCTGAACTTCAAGAGCGCGTACGTCGAGAACCCGGACTGATTGATGGTCTGATTGAAGAGATGTTGCGCTTTGAAGCTCCTGTTGGAGGTTTATTCCGTCAAACCAAGGTTGACGTTGAGATTGCTGGGACGTCAATCCCGGCGGGTGACCATCTCTGGCTAGTTTTTGCTTCGGCCAACCGAGATGGTTGCAAATTCGCCGATCCCGACCAAGTTGATCCCGAAAGACTGAATGTCAAGGAACACTTGGCCTTTGGCAACGGGGAGCATTTCTGCCCAGGCGCGGGACTGGCGCGAAGTGAGGCACGTATAGCAATCCAACTCATTTTGGAAACTCTTGAGCCTTTTTCGCTGGCGGCGGATAACGATTTTCACTATGGCGACTCCTTCGTTCTACGCGGGCTCACGGGATTAAATATCTCAACTTGGGGGTAATGACCCTCGGCGTAGCGTCAGAACTAATCAATCGGTTAGTTTCTAGGGAGAGATGTTGGTCGCAATGACTTGCACAGGGGAGGGACCAAAAATGGCTGATCGCTGGATAACTGATAGGGCGCCAAGTAAGCGTTGGCCGCACTACACCCGAGCCAATGCCGGCGAAGTCCTGAGCGTTTCGGCCAGTCCTCTAAGCCAGCAATTCTGCTGGGAAAATGGCATCTTGCTTGGTTGGCGTGACGGTTATGTGCGGGGAGGGAATTACACCCTTGACGAGTTCACTGATGGCGAACCTGAAGTATGTGGCTTCTTCGCTGGCTATTTCTACATCAACTTGGCCAATGTGCGCATGCAGGCTGTTCGCAGCCCGCTACTTACTGTCGAGCAATTAGATCTCGCCTTCTTTGGGGATCATCCTGAAGTCCCGCCCTACGAGGCGCATCCGCTTGATGAACGTCCAGAAATGGCCGAAGGGATCTTGGCTCACCTCGGATGGGTGATGACCAATACCTCAATTCCTGAAGTCGATGCCGAAAAGCAGATGACCATTGAGTTGCGTCGGGGTCGGCCAGACTTAGCGACATTGAGCGATGCCGGATTGCTCACACGCGCCCGTATGTTGCAGCCATTGCTACGTAAATTATTTGATAGTCATACCCCTCCTTCGTCTGACTCAGCCATCGCACCTGGAATTTTGGGTGCCATTTGTGCGGCAATTGGTGAACCAGAAACTGCGATGAAGTTGTTGGCAGGCATCGGCGATGTTGACTCTGCTGAACCTAGCTATCGGATCTGGGATTTGTCGCGCATCGTGAATGCTTCTGCTGCAGTCAGCAAAGAGTTCAATGTCGGCTTGACCGGTCTCGTTGATCGTCTGTCGTCTTCAACCGATAGCGAAGTGCAACATTTTCAAGCACAGTTCGAGCAGTTTCTGGTTGAATTTGGCTCGCGCGGTCCCAATGAGTGGGAGATCAGCGCCGATACATGGGAGACAAAGCCGGCCTATGCCATTGCGGTGATCGATCGTATTCGTCTGCAGAAAGATGGGGAGTCACCCACCATTCGCAACGCCCGTAAGGCTCAAGAGCGTCAGGCTTTGACGCAAGACGTGCGCAACAAGGTTCGCCCGCTCGGCGATGAGTTGGCCGGCCAATTGGAAGGTGCATTGACCGCCAGTTCACAAATGGCAATTCGTGAGCGGACCAAAACAAATATCATTCGCGCGCTTCACGAAGTCCGTATGGCGTTTCGTGAATTGGGTCTGCGACGCGCAGCACAAGGTACTTTGAAGGATCCACATCACGTGTTTGCTTTGCTTGATTCTGAGCTTGATGAATTCTTGTTCAATCCAACATCGTTGACTGAAGTGCTTGCTCAGCGTCATGCGCAATGGCAAGCCTTGCAACTTCTTGAGCCACCTTTCTTCATCAAGAATGGCATCGTGCCACCGCTCAGTGAATACAAAAAGAAGGGTCAGTCCACAGCGACCCGTGCTCAAGTTGGCGACGTTGTTCAGGGAGTACCTGGTTGCACTGGACAATATGTGGGCCGAGCACGAGTCAT